>JAIPJV010000172.1 GCA_021734005.1 Fidelibacterota bacterium | reverse complement strand
AATCCCTTCGGGATTTTCGGGATTAACCTTGGATTAATTAATGACTCCCAAAAATTGAGTTTTTTACATAAGTGGAATCTAAAATTATATTTATCATGTAATTAACTACTACTTTGGAAGGAGTCATGAATTAATCAGGTTAGAGCGATTTGTAAATGTTTTGGCTGATGTTATTTCTAGGGAAGTCTGCTAAATTATTTTCAAAATCTTTTATTTTGAAAACTGTTATAATCCAAACTCAAGCTCCGGTTATTATGTGATATTACCTAATCTATCGGATCAAACTAGAACCACGAATGTGGTTCAATGTGAGTAACTCCGGGAAGAACCCGGAGCAAAATCGCTTACGCCAATACTTTCGCCGGTGCTCAGAACAGGCTTTTTTTTGCGGGGTATTCCTTCCTACCGATTACATCGGCAGTTACTAACATTGAACTCCTCCGGAGTTCTTTCATAGCCAACATTTCCAGAATGGTGGCTAGTTGATCACGATAGCATTTGTAATAGATTTATTTTATGGGATCAATAAAAATTTCTACTTTAAAAACCAATTTTTAACTTCCCTGTGTGCCTAAACTATATTGGACGGTTTTTAACGTTGTATTATGTAGAAAAAAGCTGGTCAGTTGTAGAATTTTTCTTATTATTATAATGGGTCCTGTTAAGATACAAAATACAGTTTATAGAAAACAAACAGCGACAAGAAAAGACCTCTAAAAAGGTTTTTTGAGAGTCGATGTTTGATGATTAAAATTTATATTGTTTAATATCATACGGATTGTAAGATAATCAGCTTTAGACAAAAAATGGCGTCCATTTTTGTCCAAAATTCCTTGGCATGTACTGCTTAGATAAAATAATTTTATCTATTATATCAAGCCAGAGATTTAGGCAACAAACTAGAACCACGAATGTGGTTCAATGTGAGTAACTTCGGGTGGAACCCGGAGAGCATAAACTTCTCACTAAAACACTCAGCCTGTGCCCTGCACAGGCTGAGGTAGTTGGTGCGCTATCAGAGTTAACCTTGTGAAATTTCAACGATATAACGATTTTCACAAACACCAGGCTCTCGCTGTTTTGAAATTAATTTTGTATCAAATCAAGATTTGATGATAGTAAATCTAAATTATTAGTAAGGCGTGTTTCAATTTTTTAATATAGTAACACTGATCTTATTTTACTATTTATCGGGCATAACTTTAAAAAATTGATGTAATATTTTTGATGTGAAATTGTAAAAATCTATCTATGCTTTTTAATCAGATTTTGATAGCTGAGAATAACTCTGCGGTTGACTTTGTCCCAGCTGTTGTTAAGTGAATTTTGGCGTGCGGTTTTACCCATTTTCTGACGCATCTCTTTATTCTTTAACAATTTTTCACATTTGTCAGCAAAGGTTTCGATATCATGAACAGAAAACAGAAATCCAGTTTCTCCATCTTTTATTAAACTGCCAACTCCACCTTTGTCAACTCCAACAACCGGTACTCCCGAAGAAAAAGCCTCCTGAACAACCAGACCAAAAGTCTCGGTAGTTGAGGGATAGGCAAAAACATCACCGGTAGCGAACCATTCAAATAAATTCTCATCAGTAAGATGGCCTGTAAAATGGGCCTGAGGCAGTTTTCTTTTTAATTCTTTGGTCATAGGTCCGGAACCTACAAAGACCATATTGAATTTAACCTGGCGATTTTTCAGTTCTCGATTGACCTCAACTAGATCATCAAGATCTTTTTCTTTAACAAGCCGGCCTACAAATAATAGAATAGGATAATTATTATCAAATATTTCTCTTAATTCTTGATTTTTTTTATCAGGTGAGAAATGTTCAGTCTCAATTCCATGCGGAATATGTTCAATATTCTCAACACCATGATCTTCCAGTTCCTCTTTTATGGATAGAGTGGGAACGTGGGTAATATCACATTGATTATAAAACCATTCTGTGTAGCGCCAGCCTAGTCCTTCCAGATATTTGAGTCCGTAATATTTGAAATAGGAGATAAAATGGGTATGATAAGTACTGACTACTGGAATATTGCGTTTGTTCCCATACCAAAAAGTGAATAGCCCGAGCGGAGTTGGACTGGTCAAATGGAGAATATCAGGACGAAAACGATCAAGATAATATTTCACACCATTGAGAAAAGGCAGACTCAGGCGGTACTGGCTATACATTGGAAAAGGAATATAGCTGACTTTTTTAACCCGGTCATATAAATAGTGGGATGACTCCGGTTTAAAGGGTGAGATAAACCGATAATCTATTTGATTGCGATCCAGATAGTCTGATAACTTAAGGAGAGTCTTGCTGACGCCATCTTCGTTTGGTGGAAGACTTTCCGCAAAATATGCAACCCGCATTATTGTATTTTAACCCTTATTTTTAGCATTTCATAGAACTATGAAACACTGTAAATCTTAATAATAAAAATTTAAAAATCAAAATAATTAACAGGGCCTTGAACCGTCAAATCATTTGATTTTATACTCTGTTTAAACTTTATTTAAAGTGCGTTTAAACAGGCTTTAAACATCTAATAAAATAGATTCACAATAAACAAGCTCAAATCCGGAAAATAGGTTATGATAGCCAGACACAGTAAAAGCAACAATAGAAAAGGAAAACTGACTTTGTAAAGGTGTAAAATGGATTTTTTAAAACGATAGCTTGAAATAAAGAGATTGAGTCCAACTGGCGGGGTTAAATATCCAATTTCTAGATTGGTCAAAAATATGATGCCAAGGTGAACAGGATCAATACCATAACTGGTAGCAATGGGAACGATCATGGGAACTACAATTATTATTGCTGAGAATATATCCAGGAAAAAACCTGTGATCAATAGAAATGCATTCAAAAGTAATAGAAATGTAATCCGGGATGAAATTAAATTCTGCACAATGCTGAGCAATTCTTGAGGAATTTGTTCATCGATCAGATAATTGGTAAATCCCATGGCCATGCCCAGAATTATTAAAATTCCTCCTACCAGTTTGGTTGTGTCTCTGAAAATTCTTACGAAATCTTTTTTGATCGAAAGATCTTTGTTAACGAAAAATTCAATCACAAAAGTATAAAAAGCTGTTACTGCAGCTGCCTCAACAACTGTGAGAAATCCACCATAAATTCCACCGATTATGATAATCGGGATTGGCAACTCCCATTTGCTTGCATATAGATATTTGCCCAAAGTGCGCATAGAAAATTGTTCAAAGTGATTCTCTGACTTTTTTTGGCCTTTTATAATTGAATAAATATAGAGAACGACAATGATGAGAATGCCGGGAACTATACCAGCTAGAAATAATTTATCGATAGATACAGAAGCCACAATTCCATACAATATCAATGGTAGACTGGGAGGAAATAAAAGTCCCAAACTCCCGGAACAGGTTACTAAACCTAAAGAAAATTGCTCGGAATAATTTTGCTTTAATAGAATCGGATAGATCAAACCGCCAATAGCAATAATAGTAATTCCTGAAGCACCAGTAATACAGGTAAATAAAGCACAGGTTACCAGCGATGCCAGAGCGATTCCTCCGGACAGTCGGCCCATTGTTGTATGCAAAAGATCATAAAGCCGGCGGGGTGCCTTACTTTCGGCCAGAATATAGCCAGCCAATGTAAATAGGGGTATAGCCAGCAAAGTAGGTGCGGAAGCAATTCGATTCATTTCCAGAATAATCACTGTAGGATCAGTTCCCGCAGCCAAAAAACTTATTATAGATATCAAACCCAAAGCAACAAAGAGCGGTAGTCCCGCAACAATTAATAACAGGGTCAGAATTATAATAATTGTATTCATCGGACATCCACTGGCTTGGTATTAATGTCCTTTTCAATTTGTTCTTCTTCAGGTGGTTTTACCAATTTGAGAGGAAAGGAAATAGCCAGCAAAAAAAATCCGATTGGTAAAATTAACTCCGGTATCCAGGCCGGGATATTCATACCAATTGTTGTTCCCAGAGAAATTTCCAGCTGGATGAATTTTATCGAGTACCAGGCCAAGATAAAGCAGATTATCATAGCTGAAATATCCAAAACGATCAACAAAACTTTGCGAGCTTTGCCTTTCAGATAGCGCGGCAAAATATCAATAGAAATATGGCGACCGCGAAGCGATGTCAAAACTGCTCCAATAAAAGCAATCCAGAGAACTTCACTGCGGACAATATTTTCCAGTTCAGTGAGATGAATGGTGAAAAAATTCCGCAATATTACCTGCGCAAAAGTAAATAAAACAATACTACTCATTAAAATAATAGCAAGAGCAGTAATCATAGCATCGACGATTTTCTTAATTTTAAATAGTATATTCATAATTAAATCAAATTTTTATTATTGATTAGTTGAATCGGAACGGTATTCCTCCAGTAATTGTAAAACTCTATTCAAAATATCTTCTGAATAAAGTTTACCTGCCAATCTATTCTGAGTTTCTATTCCAGCCTCCCGGTAAGTATTGCGGGCTTCATCCCTAATATCAACCAGCTTCATACCATTATCCTGCAAAATTTTTAGAGTTTCCTTATTGTCTTCACGGCTTTTTTTGACAATTTTTTGCATACTCTGGCGGGTTTCTTCTATAAAAATATTGCGTTCTTTTTCCGGGATCGAATTCAGTTTATCCTGATTAATGAGAACAGCTCCAATCGAGTAGGTCAAAGGATAATCCATGATATAATTAGTTTTCGTAAACCATTGCAAAGCCATTGCGCCATAGGGAGAAATGTAAACACCATCAATCAAACCGGTTTGCAGTGATGTATAAACATCGTTAATGGGCAAGGGAACGGCGGAAATATTCAAAATATCAAAAACTGTTTTTGCTAATGGATCACCTTTCCAGAGCCACATTTTGATTTTTGATAGATCGTCCTTGGTCTGGACTTTGTCCTTTGTAAATAGATAGACAAAACCAACTTCAGCCCAGGCCGCCATGTAATACCCTTTTTCCATAAATTTTTGCTGAAAATAATCGAATAATTGCGATTTGACATAATCTATCTCTTCAATATTACGAAATAG
>JAIPJV010000171.1 GCA_021734005.1 Fidelibacterota bacterium | reverse complement strand
GATCGCGAGCGGGCTGGTGATTATTTAGGTTCAACTGTTCAGGTTGTACCTCATATCACCAATGAGATCGAAAGACGCATTCTCAAAGCCGGTAAAAATGGCGACTTCGATATTGTGATCAGTGAATTGGGAGGAACGGTTGGTGATATAGAAGGGCTGCCTTTTCTGGAAGCGATTCGACAGTTCAATCTCAAACATGGTGAAGAAAATTGTCTCAATATCCATCTTACCCTGGTTCCCTATATTCATACAGCCGGTGAGATTAAGACCAAACCAACCCAACACAGTGTGAAAAAATTGCGGGAAATTGGTATATCGCCGGATATTATTCTGGGGCGAACCAAACGCCATCTTGATAGAAAAACACGGGAAAAAATTTCACTTTTCTGTAATGTTGACTATGAGTCGGTAATTGAGGCCATTGATGCAGAAACTATTTATGAAATTCCTCTTCTTTTTGAAAAACACAAACTTGGTGATATTATTTCCAGCAAACTCAATCTACCCATGAAACAATCCCGGCTGGCCAAGTTGAAAAAATTTGTAAAAACAATCAAAAACCCCAAATATAATGTAAAAATAGGCATCTGCGGCAAATATACAGAATTACATGACGCCTACAAATCGATTCTAGAATCCTTTATTCACGCTGGCGTAGAAAACAATGCTCGTGTAGAAATCAAGTGGTTGTGTGCCGAAGAAATTGCCAATGCCCAGGATCCACGCCAGGTTATGGGCGATATTCACGGTCTGTTAATTCCTGGTGGATTTGGTGAGCGTGGAATTGAGGGCAAAATTGTCGCTATTCGAGTGGCCCGTGAGAACAATATACCTTTCTTTGGAATCTGTCTGGGACTGCAGTGTGCTGTCATCGAATTTGCCCGCAATGTTTGTGGTCTGGAAAAAGCCAATAGTACAGAGTTTGTTGAGGAGACCGATCAGCCGGTAATTGACCTTATGGAAGAACAAAAAAATATTTCCGATATGGGCGGAACTATGCGACTTGGACAATTCCCCGCAAAAATAAATAAGGATTCTGAAGCCTATAATTGTTATAAAAAACTAAATATCAGTGAGCGCCATCGCCACCGCTATGAAGTCAACAATGCTTATCTGGAAACATTGCAGGAGAATGGTCTCGAAGTTGGCGCTAAAAATATGGAACTTGATCTGGTCGAAATGGTTGAATATCCTGAACATCCCTGGTTTGTAGCCTGTCAATTTCATCCTGAATTGAAATCCCGAATTAATCGGGCCCACCCCCTCTTCAAAAATTTTGTTAAAGCATCACTGAATTATAAAAAGAAAAGCAAAGATGCAAAAAAATAAACATAATCTTGAGCAATTAATAAAAGATCGTGATCAAATTTTCTTTATTCTGGGGCCCTGTGTCATCGAATCCCGGGATCATATTTTGTTTATGGCGGAAAAATTGAAAAACCTGGCGGAGGAACTCGATTTTCCGCTCATTTTCAAGTCCTCATTCGATAAAGCCAATCGCACTTCCATCAAATCCTATCGCGGACCAGGCCTGGAAAAGGGGCTCCGTATTTTAGAAACTGTCAAAGAAAAATTTGATCTACCGCTCCTTACAGACATCCACAAACCGGATCAGGCCGCAGTAGCTGCAGAAGTGATCGATATCTTGCAAATTCCGGCCTTTTTATGTCGTCAGACAGACCTGGTCGTAGCAGCTGGAGAAACAGGCCGTTTCATTAATGTTAAAAAGGGCCAGTTTTTGGATCCAGAAGATGTAGAACACATTGCCAAAAAAATCGAAAGCACAGGCAACCACAATATTATTCTCACTGAACGGGGTCATAAATTTGGCTATAATAATTTGGTTTTTGATCTGCGTTCTATTCCTATTATGCAAAATATTAATGGTCATTATCCGGTTGTCTTTGATGCAACTCACAGTGCTCAGATGCCAGGCGGTTCCAAAACAACAGGTGGGTGCCGGGAATACATTCCCCATCTCTCAAGAGCGGCAGTAGCAGCAGGATGCGATGGAGTTTTTATGGAAATTCACGACAATCCCAAATCAGCCAAAAGTGATAGCGCAACTCAATATCCATTATCAAAAGTAAAACCATTATTAAAACAATTGATCCAAATCAGCCAGATAAGCAGGAGTACAAATTGAGCTATAATCTCAACGACCCAGTCAAAGAAAAATTAAAAAAGATAAAACTTCTTATTCTCGATGTTGACGGAGTTTTTACTGATGGAGCCTTTTACATAAATGGCTCTGGAAAAGAGTATAAAAAATTTAGTGCCCGGGATGGACTGGGAATTGGCCTGCTCAAAGCGGTCAATTTTCCAATTGCCATAATTTCCGGGAAACATTCTGACGCTACATCATATAGAATGAATGAACTGCATATAACTGAGGATGTTTATCAGGGAAAATTGAACAAGCGTGATTCTTACGAAGAAATTAGAGAAAAATATGGGCTTGATGATAGTGAGATCGCCTATGTTGGTGACGATCTCATTGATATTCCGTTACTTGAGCGGGTTGGAGCCGGGTTCTGCGTTCCCGATGCACCTTCAGAGGTTATGTCTTATTGCTGCTACACTACTACCAATTCTGGAGGAGAAGGTGCTGTTCGGGAGGTCATTGATCTGATTTTGAAGGCTCAGGGTAAATATCATCAGGCAGTAGAAAAATTATTAGATTATAAAGCTGAGGAATAAATGCCGGAATCTTATTTAAAAAAAGCCACTCAGGTGCTTGAAATCGAGTCGGCTGTAATCAAAGATCTGACCAGCCGAATTGATGGCACTTTTCAGCAGGCTGTTGAAACTATCTATCATATCGATGGCAAAGTGATTGTAACCGGAATGGGAAAATCAGGCCTGGTTGGTCGCAAGCTGGCCGCCACCCTGTCCAGTACAGGAACCCCCAGTTTTTTTCTGCACCCTACTGAAGCTGCTCATGGAGATCTAGGTGGAATTTCAGACGGCGATCTGCTGATTATGATCTCAAAAAGCGGAGAAACCAGCGAACTTATCGATCTGGTTCCCAGTCTGCGGAAATTGCACATTCCGACCATTGGCATGATCGGCAATACAGAATCCAGGCTGGCAAAAAAATGCGATATTGTTCTCAATATCGAAGTGAAATTCGAAGCCTGTCCCCTGGGAATCGTGCCCACAGCCAGTACAATTGCCACCAGCGCCATGGGAGATGCCCTGGCCATTGCCCTATTAGACAAAAGAGATTTTGATAAAAAAGATTTTGCCGACCTCCACCCGGGCGGTTCATTGGGACGCCGTCTGTTGACCACAGTCGAAGACCTCATGCACACAGATGAGGAGATTCCTCTGGCCAGTATCGGGCAACCTATGAAAGAAGTTCTGATCACTATGACTGGAAAAGGGCTTGGTGTAGTTGGTATTCTGGATAATGGTTCGGATCTGTGCGGCGTGATCACTGATGGTGATCTGCGGCGCGGACTGGAATCGGGTAATGATTTTTTGGAATCCAGTCCTGAGGAAATTATGACAACCAACCCCAAATGGATCAAAAAATCCACTCTGGCAATAGATGCTCTTAATATTATGGAAAAACATGCAATTACATCACTATTTGTATTTAATGAGACCAATCAGGGCGAACCGGTTGGCATAATTCACATCCATGATATTTTGAGATACGGGATAATGTCATGAAAAAGTTAATTTTATTTCTGAGTCTCATTCTGATTGCAGGATGTAGTGATATTTCTCAGAATGAAAAAAATACAGGTGTTTCTGCTAATATCCCTGATCAGGAAAGCTGGGATGCGGAAATTGTTCTCACCCGAGCCGGCCAAAGACAGGCTCTGATAAAAACCCGGCATCTGAGGAAGTATAATAAGAAGAATATCGTTCTTATGGATCAGGGCGTTACAGCAGATTTTTATGATTCTCTGGGCCACAAATCATCCCGCTTGACTTCTGAAAAAGCCCGAATAATTCAATCGACTAATAACCTCTACGCCAGCAATAATGTAGTTGTGGAATCAGATAGTGGCGTTACTTTATATACAGATAGTTTGAAATGGGTCAATGAAACCGGAATGGTCAGTTCCGAAGTTCCAGTCAAATTTATCACCCGGCAGCAGGACACTTTGTATGGCACCAGTTTTCGCTCTAATGCCAAACTGGAAAATTGGACCATTGAAAAACCGGAAGGAGTTACCTCCCGGGAAATGGAGAAAATAGTAAAAGATGAATAAATTAAGGACTACCGAAGTAGACCAAACAGATGACAGAATTTTGCGAGGAGCCTCGCTGTATCGCTCCTTTAGCAATCGAGAGGTTGTCAGTGATGTGTCTCTGGAGGTTCACAAAGGCGAAATTGTGGGATTACTAGGCCCCAATGGGGCTGGCAAAACAACCACTTTCCGCATGATCACCGGAATGTTGCGCCCTACTGATGGTCGCGTTTACCTGGATGACCATGATATTACCAGCAAGCAAATGTATAAACGAGCCCGATTGGGAATTGGCTACTTATCTCAGGAACCCTCGGTTTTTCGCAAACTGACTGTGGAAGAAAACATTATGCTCGTACTTCAGAAAATGGATATGAGCAAAAAGGAACGCAAGCAAAGATTGGAAGAATTGCTTGATGAATTATCGATCAAACATGTTCGGAAAAGCAAGGCCAACACCCTCTCAGGTGGGGAGCGCCGGCGCACAGAAATCACCCGTGCTCTGGTCACAAATCCTGATTTTATTTTACTGGATGAACCTTTTGTGGGAATTGATCCGATTGCAGTGCAGGATATTCAAAATATTGTCAAAGAATTAAAACAGCGTAATATTGGAATTCTGATCACCGATCATAATGTGCGGGAAACTCTGGCTATAACTGATCGAGCCTACCTCATGTTTGAAGGAAAAATCCTAAAATCAGGCACATCGCAATTTTTAGCTAACGATAAAGAAGCAAAACAGTTATATTTAGGTGATAATTTTAAATTGGATCATTAATGCAACTAAATCAACAACAGATACAGAAACTCTCCCAGGAATTAAAGTTAACCCCCCAG
>JAIPJV010000170.1 GCA_021734005.1 Fidelibacterota bacterium | reverse complement strand
TTTGGAGCAGGCGCCGGAGTTGTCGTGATTCTAATTCGATTATTTGGAGGATTGCCGGAAGGTGTTATGTACTCCATTTTATTTATGAATGCCTTTGTTCCCTTAATTGATAGATATACGCGTCCAAAATATCTTGGGGAGGGTAAATAATGAAGTCAGCAAAATTAATCATAGTTTTAACCGTCACAACTTTAATATCCGGATTGGGACTTTCACTGTTGAATAGCTGGGCACAGCCTCAAATCGAGGCCTACCGTCAAAAAGTTCTTGAACAGGCAATTTACGAAGTCCTCCCGGGTATAGAAAAATATAAAACAAAAACTATTCAGGATACTGATTTCTATGAAGGCTTAGATTCTTCTGGAGAAAAGGTCAATGTTGCTTTCAAAGCGATCGGCAATGGATTTCAGAGTGAGATTCGAGTTCTGGTCGGAATGGATACAAGTTTGACCAAAATACTGGGTGTTAATCTCTTGCAGCAGGCTGAAACTCCAGGCCTGGGAACCAAAATTTCTGATGATCCCACTCGCGATAATCCTAACTGGTTTATGGAGCAATTCGAAGGTATCAAGTTGGCTAACCGGGATATTGATTATGTTAAGAATACAAAACCCGATCCTACCAGCGGCGAAATTCAGGCCATTACTGGAGCAACTATTTCCTCCGAATCTGTTGTTGACATTATCAATAAAGCGATTGAAAAGAATCGTAAACTATATAAAAACGGAAAATAAAAGAGGACAATATGTCTAAGAATAAAGTTTCACTTATCAAAGAATTTACAAAAGGCCTCTGGGATGAGAATCCTGTCTTGCGCATGCTTCTGGGACTTTGTCCTACTCTGGCTGTTACCAATTCTGCAATTAATGGACTTTCCATGGGATTGGCTGTGCTGTTTACTCTGACCAGCTCCAGCCTTATCATCTCCATTTTTCGAAAAATTATCCCAAAAGAGGTCCGAATCCCAACTTTCATTGTTGTAATTGCCACATTTGTGACAATTACAGATCTGACTTTGGCAGCCAAATTTCCTGAAATAAGCAAAGCTCTGGGCCCCTTTATCCCTCTGATTGTTGTTAACTGTATGATTCTGGGACGCCAGGAAGCTTTTGCCTCCAAAAATCCAGTCGGTCGTTCAATTATTGACGCTCTGGGAATGAGTCTGGGTTTTACTTTGACCCTGACAGTGCTGGGTGCTATTCGAGAGCTTTTGGGAGCAGGAACGATTTTCACTTTGCAAATCATGCCGGAATCTTTTGCTCCCTGGATGATCATGATTCTACCGCCGGGCGCTTTTCTCACTCTGGGTTTAATGATTGGTGCTGCTAACTGGATCAACGCCAAAGTCAAAGCATGATTTTAATTAGATTAGATAATTGAGGTTATAAATGGAATTATTTGTAATATTTTTATCAGCCGTTTTTGTTAATAATTATGTTCTCAGCAAATTTCTCGGAATCTGCCCCTTTGTTGGCGTTTCCAAAAAATTGGGGCCTTCTCTGAGCATGGGCATGGCTACAACCTTTGTAATGACCATGGCTGCTGCTGTTTCCTGGCTCATCTACTACAACATTCTCCTCCCTAATAATCTGACCTTTCTCAAGATTGTATCCTTTATTCTGGTGATTGCTTCTCTGGTTCAATTTGTTGAGATGTTCATCAAAAAAATCAGCAAGCCTCTTTATAATGCGCTGGGGATCTACCTGCCATTAATCACAACAAATTGTGCAATAATGGGAGTCGCTCTTTTTCTGGTTGATAAACAGTACAATTTTGTGGAAAGCATTATATTCGGATTTAGCGCCGGTGTTGGCTTTACATTGGCTATTGTGATAATGGCCGGAATTCGGGAGAAATTGGAACTGGCCGATGTGCCCGAATATTTCAAAGGCGCACCAATTACAATGATTGTAGCCGGTTGTCTGGCCCTGGCCTTCATGGGCTTTGCCGGAATGATATAGAAAATTTGAAGATAAAATAAAAGATTTCAGGAGTATATAATGAATTCAGTTTTACTGGCAGCTCTTAGCATGGGTGGAATTGGTTTGACCTTTTCCATTTTATTGACCATTGCCAATCAGAAGTTGAAAGTTGAAGAAGATCCCAAAATAGCGAAAGTTGATGAGGCTCTACCGGGAGCCAACTGCGGAGCCTGTGGTTATCCGGGTTGTGCTGCCTGTGCTGAAGCCCTTGTAAAAGGTGAAGTTGGCATTGATGCCTGTCCGGTTTGTGACGATCAGGAGCGGGAAGAAATCGCCGAGATTCTGGGAATTGAACTCGAGGAAGGCAAACGCAAAGTTGCTGTTTTGCTCTGTCAGGGTGGCGTCAAAAATGTGAATAATAAGGCGGAATATCAGGGAATTTCCTCATGTCTGGCCGCCAGTTTTGTAAATGGCGGAGAAAGAGCCTGCGATTATGGTTGTATTGGCAAAGGCGATTGTGTAGAAGTCTGTGATTTTGATGCTATTCATATGGGTGCGGATGGTTTGCCTGTTATTGACCGGGAAAAATGTACTGGCTGTGCCCGCTGTGTGGAGGCCTGCCCACGCAATATTATTGAATTACATCCCATCGATCACCATGTTTTTGTTCTCTGTAAAAATCAGGATAAAGGGGCCAGCGCCCGCAAAGTCTGCGATCGAGCCTGTATTGGATGCAAAATTTGTGAAAAATTTGACAAATCCGGCGGTTTTACTGTTGATAATTTTCTGGCTAGTGTTGACCATGATAAATATGATAAAGACTTTGAACTACCTACTGATAAGTGTCCTACCGATGCAATTCAGCTGGTAGGTGAGAAAGATGAAGAATAAAATCGATAATAAATATAATGAGTCTGAAGAAGGCTTCGAAGTTGGCGTAGTAGAAAAGATCGAAGGCGTCTATGCTCTTGTCAGGCTCCAGGAACATGAAGCCTGCGAGCACTGTCATGCCAAAATCATCTGCAAGCCAAATCAATCCGGCCAACGTCAGGTAAAATTAAAGAATACAGTAGGAGCCGCCCCCGGTGACAAAGTCGTGCTGGCAAGCTCCGATTTAAAACATGTCACTCTCTCTTTCATGCAATATGGATTTCCTCTGCTTGGATTTTTAGCCGGTCTCATTATTTCCTATCAGACAATTGATAAATTCCCGCTTGGTCTATCGCAACAATTCGGCAGTTTTTTTGTTGGGTTAATTTTTCTGGGGCTGTTTAGTCTTGGTACTTATATCTGGTCGAAAAAAATGAATAAAAACAATTTTTCCGTGCTGCAAATAAGCAAAATTATCAAACCTGATCATTAATTTTCATTTCCAAAGATGATCTTAATTTTCATATTTTTATACCAGTTGTTGATGCTATTTAGAATAAAATATTGAGTCAATATGCAAAAATATTTATATAGATTTTCATTAATATTCTTTCTAATTATTCTCCTATTTACCAGTTGCAGTCAAGAACAGCAACTGGTCAAAATTAGCAAAACCGATTTTGCAATGGGTACGATCATTCAGATAACTGTTCTGGATAGTAGTAAACAGGATGTCAACAAAGCTATTGATCAGTCCTTCCAGGAAATTAATCGAGTTGGCAATCTATTTTACAAAGGCAATCCGGAAAGTCCGGTTTATAAATTCAACCACCGTACTGGAAATAGTGTAAAAATGCCGCAGGAAGTTTTTGATCTAATTTTGAGAGCTGATCGCATTTCCCGGAAAACTCAAGGTAGCTTTGATATGACTATTGAAAAACTGCTACCTCTCTATGATTTTAGCGGTGATAGTTTGCGCCCGCCCCAAAAAAAATTGGTTGATAGTTTAATTCAATATGTTGGTTATAATCATCTGGAATTTGATTCATCTACAAATACAATCACATCTCAAAGAGAGGGTCTCTCTCTGGCAACAGGTGGCAATGCCAAGGGTTTTGCTGTAGATCGTGCTATTTATATCCTGGATTCTATCGGTGTGTCCGGAGCTCTTGTCAATGCCGGTGGTGATCTACGGGTACTCCCCCGCTCCAGTAAAAAATGGCGAGTCGGCATTCAGAATCCACGCCAACCCAATCAAACAATTGGGATAATTACCCTTGATAGCGGCGCTGTGACAACTTCAGGGGATTATGAGCAATATTTCAATTATAATGGCAAAAGATACCACCACATCATAAATCCCAAAACAGGATATCCTGCCCGGGCTTCCCGGTCAGTCACTGTGATAGCACCTACTACAGAATTGGCTGATGCCCTGGCCACCGGTCTATTTATTCTGGGATATGAAGAAGGCCTAAAAGTTCTGGATTCCTTCCCCAATTGCGAAGCTTTCTGGGTTGATAGCAGTGGTGGCTATCATAAATCTTCCGGCTTTGATCGCTATTTAGAGTGAGGATGAGGCTAAGGTTGAGGTTGAGAGAATAAATATTTTATTGGACAAAATATAGGATTTTGTTTAAAATAAAATGATTTTAAACATCGTTTAAATGGTGTTTAAATCCGGTTTAAACATTTTTGAAATTTTTGACACTTAGTTTGAGATATTTTCAAAAATTACAATTTGAAAGTCGCCCAATATTGGTTTACTCCATAGCACAAAAACCAACCATAGATCTACACAGATAAACACAGATTAGATCGGTTATTTTTGATCAATGACCTGTAATCTATAAACTGAATAAGGCCTACTCCATCCGCTCAGCCGCCCTTCGATACGAAATTCTCAGTTCCACTCCGAATTTCACTCAGGATGACATTCGCTACTATACTAGCTACAAAAACAAAAGCTGTCATAATGAGTACGTCTCAACGCTTTGCACAAGAGCCGTTATCGAAGCATAGATCCTAGCACAGCTAGCAATAAAAACTAAAAGCTGTCATCCTGAGTAGGCCTCGACGCTCGGCGGAGAGCCGTTATCGAAGGACGGGCCTTGGCACAGCTTCAGACATATACTAAGACAAAAATCAGTTACAAAAACAAAGAATGTCATTGAAGCACAGGCCAATGCACAATGTCAGACATATACTAAAATTTTTTCCAGTTTCTGCTTTAATCTTTTCCCTTTTCCCTCC
>JAIPJV010000169.1 GCA_021734005.1 Fidelibacterota bacterium | reverse complement strand
ATTTTGTTAATTATGTACGGGAACGAAAAGAAGCATCTGTCTATGTTATGGTTTCCTCCCAGCATACAGGCAGTGGAGGACGTCGATATATCTTAAATTTTATTGGTCAGAATGGATTCCAAAATAAAAATGATACGCTGGCTTTTAATACCAGAAAAGATGCAACTGATGACATTGTTCGCAATAAAATGCAAAAGTATCTTAAAATTGGTTTAATGCCTTACATCGCTCATTCTTCAATAGCAAAAAATATTGAGATAAATTACAGAGGCGAGAGCGCTGAGGAAATTATCAAAAAGGATAACTGGGATAATTGGGTTTTTAGTATCCAGGTCTCCGGAGATATGGACAGTGAAGAGAGTAGCCAGGATTATGATGCTGATCTGGAACTTGAGGCTGAGCGAATTACTAAAGAGTGGAAAATAGAAACAGAATTTGATTATCGCTACAACAGAGAAGTTTATGACACTGATGATGAAACTATCACTGCCATCAGAAGCCGCTATCAATTAGGTGGTTTGGCGGTGAAAAGTTTGGGCGATCATTTCTCTATTGGGCTATTTAATATAATGGGAGCCAATAAGTATTCTAATCTGAATTTTTATTTTCGCACTTCTCCTGCTATTGAGTATAATTTTTTCCCCTATGAAGAATCCAATTTAAGACAGTTGTGCCTGCGTTATTATATTGGTTACCGCTATAATAATTATATTGAAACCACAATATATAATAAGAATGAAGAATATCTACCCGGGCAAAATTTCTCAATTGACCTGGAATATAAACGCCGCTGGGGAGAAATCTCTGTTTTTCTGGAGGCTTCCAACTATTTTCCTGATTTTGACAAGAACAGGTTTACCCTTTATAATAGTTTTAATCTAAATCTATTTAAAGGCCTTTCCCTATATCTAGGAGGAAGTGCATCTCTGATTCATGATCAAGTTTCTCTGGCTAAAGAATCGGTAACCAAAGAAGAGCGTCTGTTACAAATTAAAGAAATCCAAACTGATTATTCTTATAGTTTGAGAATTGGATTTGAATATACATTTGGCTCAATTTATAATAACGTTGTCAATCCTCGCTTTTAATAGTTTTTCCAATAAAATTGGCAACATATTATTTTTATTTTCGTAGAAATAATTGTATATTGTATTTGTGAGAAGTTGTCAAGGAGCTTAAACATGAATATAAATAAAATTCTAAAAATCTTAATACTATTTGGTTTATTCATCGGAAGTACAGCCTTTGCCCAGAACAGGATCCCAATTGATGACCCCCGCAATAAAATCGCTGGGCTTTCATTGTTTCAAACCTCGAGTGGCGCCGGCCTAGGCGGATTTTTTGAGAAAAATGTTTCATCTTCTGATAAAATCGGTACAACTGTTCGTCTTATTGTTCAGCGAGGTGAAAATGATTATCCAATCAATTATTATGATCCCTATTATGGCACAACCTATTCTCTTCAGCGCTCCGATAAAAGACGTATCTCTATGCTGGAAACTTATTTCAATTACAAAAGACTGTTTTTCACCGATATGATCGCAAACAATTTTCGTCCTTATGTGCAATTGAATGCCGGCCCGGTTATTGCCTTTGACCCTCCTAATGTTTCCGAATTTAAAGAAAGAATTAATAATATTTCTACTGCTTTTACTTTTGGTGGTAATATCAATGTTGGTGTTGATTTTCTCTGGGAAGGGAACACTTCTTTTTCAATCTCCTTTGGTTATGACATGATGAAGTTCAACGAAAAACTTGATCCTCCACCGACTTATTATGACCGGGAAGGAAATGTAGTGGAAGATGTCGAAACTTACACTGCCAAATCCGATTACAGTGGAATGATCGCGATTATTCGCTTTGGCAAGAAATTTTAATTCAAACACTTTAATCTATGCACGAGTATAATTTTTTTGTACCACCTCATGATATCGAGGACGAATTTGTCTTTATCAAAGGTGATGAATACCGCCATTGCTGCCGGGTGCTTCGCAAGTCTCGGGGAACCGTAGTCTCAGTTTTTGACGGTCAGGGCCATAAAAAAGAGGTCAAACTTCTACAGGAAGAAGATAGCAAAGTTCGGGCAAAAGTTCTCAAAGACCTCTCCAGAGAAAGAAAAGTAAAACCGTTTATTTCTCTTGGTGTAGGAATCGTTCGCAATAAGGCTATGAAATTAATAATTGACCGCATAACAAGCCTGGGAGTTGATCAATTTACCCCTCTTGAAATGCAAAATTGCATCAAATACAAATTTCGGCGCGACAAATTCATGAAAAAGTCGATCCAGTCTGCCAAACAATCCGGTACAGCATACCTTCCAAATATAAATGACAATCATGAAATTCATGAATGGCTCGAAAAAAATCAGGACAAAGAACTTAAACTAATTGCGCACCAGGAAGGACACAGATCCTTGACAAATATATATGAACAGCATCCTGATGTAGATGAGATTGCTGTTTTAGTGGGACCGGAAGGCGGTTTTCACGATCGGGAAATCGAAAAAGCCCGCAGTTTGGGCTTTATTCCTGTCAAAATATTTCCTTTTCGGCTTCGCACAGAATTAGCAGTAACAAATCTTATATCAGGTCTTTATCATTTATATAATTAAGCAATAAAGGAGAACACGATGACAGACGATTGCTTATTCTGCAACATTATTTCCGGCCAGATGGATACAGATTTTGTTTATGAAGACGAGAGCATAGTAGCCTTCAAGGATATCAATCCGATGGCGCCTGTTCACATTTTGATTGTTCCCAAAAAGCACATCCCCACAGTCAATGACATTCTTGAACAGGATACGGAATTAGTCGGCCGCATGGTTCAGGTTGCCCAGAAAATGGCCAGTCAACAGGATATTGACGAAGATGGATATCGACTCGTTTTCAATTGTGGTGAAATGGGAGGTCAGGAAATCAACCATCTCCATCTCCATCTGCTAGGTGGCCGCAAAATGGAATGGCCGGCTGGCTGATAGCCCAAATTTCAAGTTAGTTTTTACTTCCCGATACTTTTTTATTTGGGATAATTGTCAAAATGCGTTGCCAATTCTTCTGATAAGAGAACTGTATTAATATTTTTCGGTCTGTCCATTATTGAAAAAATGCTAATAACATCTTAAAATTCTCCTTCAAAAAATACCTCTGAAAGGGCTGCTAAATAGGTTGCTTTTGGAAGGAATTCAACCTATATTTTACTGCTATTAAAAAGCTGAAAAATCAAATTTATTTATTGGTTTATTAATGATCATAAGCCTGGTTTAATGGAAAAATTTGAATGTATATTTCTAAATTAACACTCACTGGTTTCAAATCCTTTCTTAAAAAAACAAAAATTGTATTTGACCGAGGGGTAACCTGTATTGTGGGCCCAAATGGGTGTGGCAAAACTAATATTGTTGATGCTATTCGATGGGTGATTGGTGAACAGAAATCCAGGATTTTGCGGGCTGACCGTAATGTTGACATGATCTTCAATGGCTCGGAAAAAAGAAGACCGGCCAATTTTGCCGAGGTTTCTCTGACCATTCATAATGTAAGTGGTAAAATGCCTATTGATTACACCGATGTGTTGATTACCAGAAGGGTTTTTAGAAATAGTGATAGCGAATATCTGATCAACAAAACTCCCTGTCGCCTCAAAGATATTACCGATCTTTTCATTGATACAGGCATGGGAGCCAATGCTTATTCTGTAATTGAACTCAAAATGGTGGAAGATATTCTCAGTGAAACGCCGCAGGAAAGGCGCCAGCTTTTTGAAGAAGCAGCTGGAATTAACAAATATCATAAACAGCGTGAATCAACTCTTCGAAAACTGGATGCAACCAAAGAAGATTTGACCCGGGTTGAAGATATTATCGGTGAAGTCAAAACAAAAGTCCGGAGCCTCAAGCGGCAATTAAGACGCTATAAACGCTATCAAAAAACTACAGAAAAATTGGTCGATGCAGAAGTTAAGCTCGCTTCCCGACAGGTCCTAGATCTGCAGCAGGAAGCGCAACCCAAGCAAGAACAATTAGAAGATAAAAATAATAAAGTTGAACAGATTAATGAGCAAATTGAAAAGTTAAACTCCAGTATCAAAGAAAACCGAATGCAATTTGAAAAGATTGAGCAAAATCTGGATAAACACAAAGAAAAATTGGAGGAAAAAAAAGAAAAACGTAATGGCTTACAGGCTGATAACCGAGTTTTCAAAGAAAAGAGAAATAGTCTCAGTGAAGATATCAAAAGACTAGAGCAGGAGATCAGAGATTCTGCCAAAAACATTCAGTCTGCCAAACAACGCTCCCAGGAATCCAAAAAAGATGCCGATCAAATTGATGAACAATTACAAAAAAAGAAAAAAGAATATGAAAAGGCTTCCGAAAAATTTCAAAAAATTGAAGAAGAGCATAATAAAATTGAAGAAGAACTCAATGAATTACAGGATCAGCGCTATGATCTGGTCAGAAAAACCAGTGAAATAACAGCTACCCAGAATCATTTGAAAGAAAATATTGAAGAACGCCAAAAAGAACTTGATGAAATCAAAACAAAAATTGAAAATGGCCAGGCTAACAAAAATAAATTAGAAGACAAAAAAACTGGCAACGAAACCAAAATTGAAGAACAAAAAGAGGAACTGGAAAGATTAGAACAGGAATTGAATAGGGAACAGGCCAAACAGGAAGAATTACAAAAAAAGGAAACCCAATTATTAAAAAATAAACGAAAACTTGACTCCCGTCTTGATCAATTACAGAATAAAATAGATTTTTACAGTGAATTGATTCAGAATAAAGAAGGCTTTGAACCGGCTGTAAAATTTATCCTCGATAATCGTGAAGATTTTCCGGGCATCAAAGGGGCACTGTCAGAATTGATTTATACAGATCAAAAATACTACCAGGCCATTGAAGCCTATCTCTCCGACCTTTCAGAATTAATTGTAGCGGAAGACAAGCAGGCTGCTCTCAAGAGCATCAAAAAACTGGAACAGATGGATAAAGGCCGGGTTACAATTATACCTATGGATCTGGAAATAAATGACAAAATGCAGAATGGTCAAATCAATGAGGCCGAGG
>JAIPJV010000168.1 GCA_021734005.1 Fidelibacterota bacterium | reverse complement strand
AAGAGGCTTTAAAGCTGGTCAAAGTCAGATCAGAACAAATGCAGATGGCGACAGAAAACAGTGCTGGTACAATGGCTGCAATTGTTGGACTGGATTTTGAAAAAGTTAAAGCAATTCTTGATGATATGAAAAGCTATGGAATTTGTGTCCTGGCCAACCACAATTCTCCAAAACAGATAGTGATCAGCGGTGAGACTCCGGCTGTACAGAAAGCCATGATGAAAATGAAAGATGAAGGCGCCCGAAGAGCAATTGAATTATCAGTTGGTGGTGCTTTTCACTCTCCTTTGATGAAGAGTGCCCGTGATGAATTAAAAAAAGCGCTTGATAGTGCCAATTTTAATAAACCGAACTATCCAATTTATAGTAATGTGACTGGCACTCCAACTCAAGATCCGGATGAAATCAGAGAGCGGCTTGATCAGCAACTTACATCTTCGGTTTTGTGGGTCAATACTATTGAAAATATGGTCGCAGAAGATATAGAAGATTATTATGAAATTGGGCCCGGACGAGTTTTACAGGGATTGATTCGCAGGATAAATAAAGACCTAAATACAAATGGTATTTCAAAATATAAAGATCTGGAGAACTTTTCATGCGAATAGATTTTTCTGATAAGAACGTAATAGTAACCGGATCAAGCCAGGGAATTGGTAAGCAAATAGCAAAGACTTTTGGCAATAGCAATGCTCATGTAATTTTAACTGATATTGTGGAAGATAAACTGGAACAAACTCATCAGGAATTTCTTGATCAGGATTACTCCTGTTCAGCCATTCCCTGCAATGTCACTGATAAAGATGATGTTCAGAACCTTATAAAAACTACTTACAAAGAACATGGCAGCATTGATGTATTGATAAATAATGCCGGAATAACCCGCGACGGTCTTCTAATGCGGATGAAAGAGGAAGCCTGGGATTCTGTCTTAGAGACAAATCTCAAAGGCGCATTTCTGACAACCCGGGCTGCTATTAGATATTTTCTCAAACAGAGATCAGGAAGTATAGTAAATATTAGTTCAGTCGTTGGTATAACCGGAAACGCGGGACAAAGCAATTATTCAGCCAGTAAAGCCGGTTTAATTGGTTTTTCCAAATCTGTTGCCCAGGAATTGGCTCCCCGAAATATAAATGTTAATCTGGTTGCTCCCGGTTTTATTAAAACAAAAATGACAGAAGAATTACCTGAAGATATAAAGGAAAAATATTTAGATAATATTCCGCTCAAATACTTTGGAGACCCTGAAGATGTAGCCAATGCAGTTCTTTTCTTGGCTTCCCCCCTGGCAAGATACATTACCGGGCAGGTCATCAAAGTTGATGGTGGAATGGTAATGTAAAGTATGTAACTAGATATGCAGGCAACTAAAATTAGGAGGATACTATGGATTTAGTCAAAAAAGTGAAAGAAGTAACAGCAGATAAGTTAGGTGTTGAAGAATCTAAGATTACTGAAGATTCTAATTTCATCGAAGACCTTGGTGCTGACTCACTTGATACAGTTGAATTGGTCATGGAGATGGAAGAAGAATTTGATATTGAAATTCCAGACGAAGATGCCAATGATCTACGCACTGTCAAAGATGTAGTGGAATATTTAAAAGACAAAGTCTGATTTTAAAACTGGTATATTGAATATGAGTAAAAAGAGAGTAGTTGTAACCGGAATTGGGACAATTAATCCAATTGGAAAAAATGTCTCAGAATTCTGGGAAAATGTACTTAATGGAAAAAGTGGCATTGATATTATCCAGGCCTTTGATACTGAAGGTTTAAGGGTAAGAATTGCCGGTGAAGTCCGGGATTTTGATCCTTTGGACTATTTTGAAAGAAAACAGGCCAAACGCATGGATCGAGTTTGCCAGCTGGGTATGGTAGCAGCTGAGGAAGCTGTTAAAAGCAGTCATCTGGAAGACCATGATCTTGATCCGGCCCGTATTGGTGTTGTAACTGGTTCTGGTATCGGAGGTATAAGTACACTTGAGGCTCAGCATGAAAGGCTCCTGAAAAAACGGGCCCGCTATGTTAGTCCTCTTTTTATACCTATGATGATTCCGGATATGATTCCTGGACGTATTTCAATGCGCTGGAATTTTACCGGGCCGAATTATTCGGTCACCTCAGCGTGTGCCACTGCCAGCCATGCTATTGGTGTTGCTTATAACCACATTATTACTGGTGATTCTGATGTCGTGGTCACCGGTGGTGCTGAAGCAAGTGTTACCCCACTTGCCCTGGCAGGTTTTACCAATATGCAGGCTTTATCCAAACGCAATGATGAGCCGCAAAAAGCAAGTCGTCCCTTTGACAAAGAGAGAGATGGATTTGTCATGAGCGAAGGTGCAGGCATTGTTATTCTGGAAGAATTGGAGCATGCCAAAGAACGCAATGCTCCTATTTTTGGAGAAATTACTGGATATGGATTTTCAGCTGATGCGCATCATATCACTGCCCCCCATCCTGATGGAGCTGGTGCAGCTCAAGCCATGAATCTGGCTATTGAGAATTCTTCTCTCAAGCTTGAAGACATTGGCTACATTAATGCCCATGGTACATCAACTCCTGCTAATGATCCCATTGAAACCAAAGCTATTAAAAAAGTTTTTGGCGATCGGGCTAAAGATATTCCAATCAGTTCTACAAAATCCATGACTGGACATATTTTGGGAGCAACAGGTGGAGTTGAATTTATCGCTCTTTGTAAATCACTTCAAGAGCAGATAATACCACCGACTATTAATTATGAAAATCCTGATCCCGAGTGTGATCTTGATTATACACCCAATGAAGCCCGAGAGCTGAAGTTTCATGCTGGAATAAGTAATAACTTTGGCTTTGGCGGTCATAACGCTACCATTGCGGTAAAAAGGTATGAAAAATAAACAATACCCGATTTTATGGAATGAATTCTTTTTTATCAAAAATCTTTAAAAATAGAAAAAACCCATCTGTTTTTGAAAAACGGGTGGGTTTTTATTTTAATAATCCTGAATTATTGAAGCGTGCTTTCACCCATCCTTCCACATTAAATGTAAATCCTGTGCCCTATGAGCGGCTGGAATTTTTAGGTGATGCAGTTCTTGATCTGGTCGCCTCAGAATATTTATACAAAAAATTTCCTAAAGAAAAGGAAGGAAAACTCACCAAAAAACGCATGAAATATGTAAATGGCCACTACCTTTTTCGAGTTGCTGAAACTCTGGATCTTGAAAAAGATTGTATTGTAGATAAAAGCGTTGATATGCAGAATATGCCTACCAGAAAAAAGATTCTGGCTGAAATTTTGGAATCTGTTATTGGCGCTATGTATTTGGATAAAGGGCTCAAAACAACTTCCAAATTTATCATTAAATGGGTTATGGAAAACGCGAAAATTGATAATTCAGCCCGTAAAATCAATTATAAAGGCAAGCTAATCGAATATTGCCAGAAAAATAAAATCACAGATATAGATTTCCGAATAATAAAAGTTTCCGGCCCTGATCATAAAAGAAAATATAGAATGGGTCTATTTTTGAATGGAAAGAAATACGGCAGTGCTACATCTACTACCAAAAAATCTGCCGAACAATTAGCCGCTAAAAAAACACTAGAAAAAATTCAATCCCTTCCCTGCCCTGACCCAGAGATGTAAATTAATATAATTTAGTAATGCTTCATCTCTCTCACAAGACATCTCTTTGAGGCGCTCAGCATGACTCGGATTATACTGAGGCTATCTTTATTGTAATTAAAAATTAATTTGCATCATCATTTTCAAAATCATCTTTATCAGCGTCAGTATCTTCTATTTGAGCAATTTTATCCCGAATTTTAGCAGCTAATTCATAATTCTCATTATCAATGGCTTCCTGCAGTTTCATTTGTAGATCAAAGAGTTGATCGAAATTTTTATTGCCTTCATGGTAGGTTTGTTGGGAATCATCATCTGTGGCCAACTCCGGAGTTTCAAGTTCCTGACCGGCTTCATCAAAGACCTTTTCTTTGACATAAATCTCTGCATTGACACGCAGAGCCAGGGCAATTGCATCACTGGGACGAGAATCCATTACATAACTGACATTATCATTAGATTCCATATAAATATTGGCATAAAAAGTACCATCAACAAGATCGCTAACAACAACTTTATTCACATTATACTTCATTCTATCCAAAAAACTGGCAAAAAGGTCATGAGTCAAAGGACGCGGCATGTTGAGTTTTTCCAGAGCAAGAGCAATTGCCTGAGCTTCAAAAGCACCAATTATAATGGGCAGTTTCAGGCTCCTCTGATCCTCCGGAACTTCCTTTTTGACAAGGATGAGAGCATATCCTTTGCTGGGAGGATAGTACATCAATTTTTCCAATTCGACTGCTATGTCTCTATTATCCTGCATATTTTAATCTTTTTTCCCGATATATTGTTCGTAATATTCGATTAATATTGATTGAACAGTTTCCGGATCGTCACAACTATCAATGAGCGAATCCAGATTTTCCATTTTCTTTAAATCTATATTTTTTACTTCTTTGGTAATTTTTGCCAGAGAGCTGGTATTCACACTGATATTTCTGATTCCGACTGCTGCCAGTCCAATTAAGGCGTAGGGATCAGCTCCCATTTCTCCACACAAAGTGACAGGTATTTGATTGCGCTGTCCTGCTTCAACAATTCCACTGATAGCCTTGAACATAAATGGATGATAGTGATGGGTTACTGAATCAGAATCTCGACTGGTCCCGAGCAAAAAATGAGCAAGATCATTGGTGCCAATGCTGAAGAATTCCACACTGGAAGCCAGTTCATCCAGGTTCTCCAAAATTTCCTTGGTTTCCACCATAGCACCTAACCTGACTTCACTGTAGTCAATATTTTTTTTGTCAAGTTCTTGCTGGGCCTCCTTAAATAATTCTCTGGCAGCCTCCACCTCCTCCAAATTGGAGATCATGGGTAACATTATATTGAGTTCTCGCCTGGTGCTTACTTTGAGAAGGGCCCTAAACTGGGTTTTCAAAATCTCAGGATTTTCCAGGCAAAGTTTTATACCCCCCCAGTCTTGATAAACACTGTCAACATGAAACATTTCCATATCAAGCATATCTATGAATTTAT
>JAIPJV010000167.1 GCA_021734005.1 Fidelibacterota bacterium | reverse complement strand
CCTCTTTCCAATCCCGCTGATCGGATTCAATTTGATCCAGGTCTTCTTCCATTTGATTGGTAAATTCTACATTGAATATTTCAGGCATTTGATTGACAAGAATGTCATTGACAGTTCGGCCTAATTCTGTAGGTTTCAAGCGCCCCTTTTCTTTGACGATATAATTGCGGCCGCGAATTGTAGAAACAATCGAAGCATAAGTACTTGGTCTTCCAATTCCCAATTTATCAAGCTGCTTAACCAGGGTTCCTTCTGTGTAGCGGGGAGGTGGATTGGTAAATTTCTGTTCCTTATCGAGTTTTTTCAACTCCAGATTTTCTTTTTCTGAAATCTGTTCAGGAACTTTCTTTTTATCTTTAGAATTTTTCTTCGATTTCCCTTTTCGATAGGCTTTCAGATAACCATCAAAAATTTCGTTTTCACCACGGGCACGGAATAGATATTTACCGGCTTTGACCTCAATCGTCTTCCGCTTGTAAATGGCCGGTGTCATTTGGCAGGCAACAAATCGTTTCCAGATCAGGGAGTAAATCTTCAATTGCCGTTTGCTGAGTTGTTTGGCCACCTTTTCGGGAGGCAGGTTCAAATTGGTAGGTCGAATACACTCATGAGCGTCCTGAACATTTTTCCCGGACTGTTTGTAATAACGGGGTTTTTTAGGTAAATATTTATCGCCATACTCTTCATCAATATGTTTTCGTGATGAATTGATAGCCTCTTTGGAAATTCGCAGCGAGTCAGTACGCATATAAGTGATCAATCCGACTGGCTCACCTTTTATTTCAATACCTTCGTACAATTTTTGCGCAATTGACATAGTTTGCTTGGGGCTATAATGATAAAAGCGGGTTGCAGTCTGCTGCAAAGTACTGGTCGTAAAAGGCGGAGCTGGTGATTTTTTGCGATTTTTAACTTTGACTTTTTCTACAATGTGATCGGCTGACTGAATAGCATCAGCATGTTTCTTAGCTTCATCAGCATTGGAAATTTTAAGTTTGCTGCCTTCGAACTTTGCACCTTTGGCCTGAAATTTTTCATCGCTCTCAGTGATATAATTGGCAAACATTTCCCAGTATTCTTCGGGATCAAAGGCCTCAATCTCATCTTCGCGCTCACATATCAGACGAGCAGCTACAGATTGAACACGACCGGCACTCAGTCCCCGATAAAGAGTTTTCCATAAAAATGGACTTACGCGATAACCAACAATTCGATCCAGAATTCGACGAGCCTGCTGGGCATTAACCAGATTATTATTGATTTCACGGGGTTCTTTCAGCCCTCGCTTAACACCCGATTTAGTGATTTCATTGAAAAGCACCCGGTGAACTTTTTCTGGATTCTTTTTCAAAACCTGAGCAATATGCCAGGCAATTGCCTCTCCTTCTCGATCCGGGTCAGGAGCAAGATAAACTTCATTGGCTTTTTTTGCGGCCTGTTTCAACTTTTTAATGACCTTGCCTTTCCCTCGGACAGTAACATATTTTGGTTCAAAGCCATTTTCAATATCAACGCCAAATTTCTTTTTTGGCAGATCTCGAATATGACCTACTGAAGCCAGGACTTCATAGTCCCTACCCAGATATTTATTAATGGTTCTTGCTTTTGATGGTGACTCAACTATTAATAGATCTTTTCCCATATTATTTCATTTTCCTGCTTTTAATAACTCAAATTCTCGCAAGGAATTTACAAACTATAGAATAAAATTCAATTATTTATTCAAATTGATTAGAAAAAAAAGCAGAGAAAACCAACTATTTGGCACCCTGCTTCCCTTCCAGTATTGCTAATTCAGCAACTTTTGATATTTTTTTTATTAATCCACTTTCCAGATATTATTGGTGGATGTTATTTCACGGCCATCAAGTTTAACCGATTTTCCAGCACCGCCTTCACGGAAATCTACAACAATATCAACATGTTGGGCTGAACTATTGACAATGCCCTCGTCTTTGAGTTCTTCTATCTTTTGCTTGCCTTCTTCAGAATTGGGATCGTCAATATAGCATTCAGGATAACTTTCACCAATGGCAATATGGAGAGTACCGCCGACCTTTTCTACAAATAGAGGATGTTTTAGAGCCGTTTGAAGCCCCTTGTTCATTCCCAGGGCAACCTCACCGATGCGATGGGAACCCTTATCTGTTTCTATAATTGTCCTAAGGGTATCTGCATTTTCCTGAGCATCATAGTCCACAATTCTACCATCTTCGATCTTTAGATAGATGCCGCGAATATTGACACCATTAAAGAAAACAGGCAGGTCAACAAAAATTTCACCTTCAACAGTATTGGCATCGGGACTGGTGAAAACTTCGCCATCAGGAAAATTGTTTTTGCCAGTACACTTAATAATATTGCGGTCTTTGATGCTCATGCTGAGTTTCAGATCCCGCTCTTCTTCAGGACGAACTGTTTCTATGGTGATAGTATCACTTTCATTCATGACTTCATAGATAGGCTGTTCATCGGCTTCCAGTTTATTGGGATCAGTCAAAGTTGTGCTCATCACAACATCAGTATATTCTTCCAGAGACATATTTTCCATATCAGCAAATGCTTTGGTTGGATAAAGGGTCAAAACCCAGGGTTTAGATAGACGAATTTCCTTAAAAGGCATATCCGCTTTTTTAATGGCAGCGCTTTTTTTGTCCGGAAGATTGGCAAATAAGTCCGGAGATTCAGCACCCAAAATTTCTATATATTTAGTCATGTTTTCATAACGATCTTTGAACCAGTCAGGCACTCTATTAATTTGCTCCATACTGCCATGTTTGGCCATAGCGGCTCCCCAGATTTGGCCCCGGTCATTATCCGGTTCCACCAGAAAAACATCAGGGACAGCACCCGCCTGAATTATTTTGGTTTTCAATACTTGAATCAAGGGCCAGGTAATGTATTCACCTTTTAACATAACCACATCATCTTCCTGGATACCGCCAAGCGAGTGATCCAGTAAATAGTCAGCCCATTTTTCCAGATCTTCCTGTTTAATTTTTGCTTGCATTGCACTCCTCCCGGATTAATTTATGTAAATTCACAGATTTTAAGCATTCTATCATTAACGATTGTTTCCAATTTTCAGATAATTATCTAAAAATACAATTAGCAACAATTTAATTAGCAACAGTCTTAATGGTTCCGAAATAATTCTTGTCGAACGATTTATTCTTCTTTTTTATTCTTGCTGCTTTGTCCCAGAATTTGTTGTAATTCCTGAAAGGATTTGGACCCCGAGGCGCCTTCGATAGCCTTGAGAGCAACATCTTGAACCTTCTGGTAAGCTTTTTCGATCTTATCTGATAATTCCTTGATCTTGGCTTCCTGATCTGTGACTGTATCTTTTAGAGACTCTATTTTTGTTTCCAGAACTTCAATCTGACCATTATATTTTTGCTCTGTAAGTTCCAGCTGATTTTTATGTTCCATCTTCAATTTTTCAGTTTCCCGTTCAACAGATTCCTGCTTTTCTTTTTCCATCTTTGCAGGGAAAGTTTCAACCTGTTCCTGTAATTGAGCAAACTTTTCTTCTTTTTCGGCTATTTTGTTTTCCCGTTCCTGGAGTTCTTTTTCAACAGTTTCCTGCTTTTCTTTCAATTCTTTTTCCAGCTGGCGTTTTTTATCAGCAAATTCATCTTCTTTTAGCTGCTTTTTTCTTTCAAAATCGTACTCAAATTCTTCAACTTTACGCTTGTATTCTTTTTCCGCCTCTTCCTTTTTCCTTTTCATCTCTTTTTGGTGTTCTTCTTTCTCTTCTTTGATCTGCTCGCGAATTTGATCAAGCTCAGCCTGCAATTCCTGCTTTTCTTCAGCCATTTCCTGTTCAAATTCTTCTTTTTTCTGGTTGTTTGCATTGATCAAGGCTGCTAGTGTTCCTGCTTCTTTTTCAATGTCATAAATCTCTTCCAGTTCGTTTTCCCGAATCTCGGTGGCTTCTTTAACTTCAAGGTATTTTCGAATTTCCTGAGAAAGATTCTTGGAGAGTTTGTCCACAAGATTATTAATGTCCAGTTTGAGATCATCCATTTCCTTGATAACTGATTCCGGATCTAATTCATCAGCCAGGCTTTTCTTGGCTTCTTTGGCTTTTTCCTCAGCAATTTTCTTGGCATCAAGAGCCTCTTTTTCTTTCTCTTTGTAGAGTACTATTAGTTCCTGATAGGCCGACAAAATCTCTTTTTTGGTATTTGACATGGAAATTTTGGGCGGTTTCTGAGAATTATTTTTAGCACACATGATATCTCTCCCGATTTTTATGTAAAATTATTCAACAGATGATAATTTATAACATTCTATTTGAAAAGTCTAATGTTTGGAAATTCTGGTATATTTAATGGACTTATTTCGGTAGAACGTGAAATAAAATAGCAAAAAAATGGCAAATACTGCCCCCCAGAACAAAAAGATGCCAGATAGCATGATTGAACTTAATTTTATCATTCAAGTAGAAAAACACTCCACCTGTATAGGATACGCCCCCAATGATCAACCAGATAAGCCCCATTGTATCCAGATTGGCGAGAACCTCTTTCATAGCAATCACAATAAACCAGCCCATTAAAACATAAAGCAGGGTAGATATCAGTTTAAAACGGTGAATAAAAAAGGCCTTGAAAAATATTCCTGTGATAGCTAGCCCCCAGATTATTCCAAATATACTCCAGCCCCAGCCGCCCCGGATCGTTACCAGGGTAAAGGGTGTATAAGTTCCAGCAATCAAAATATAGATGGAAGCGTGGTCAAAGATCTTGAACACATTTTTTACTTTCGGTTTCTGAAAAGCATGGTAAAATGTGGAAGCCATATATAAAATTATCATCGAGGCGCCATAGATACTAAAACTCACAATCTTCCAGGGGTTGCCCTGAATGGAGGCAAATACTACCAAAATTACCAGCGCAGCCACAGCCAGAGCAACTCCGATTCCATGGGTTATAGAACTGGCTATTTCTTCTTTTAGGTTATAGTTATCCTTATTATTCAATAATCGCCTCATTATGCCTGTGATTTTTTTTGCCTGCTTTTATATTTGAATCCCGTTCAAGTCGTAGTTACCGCTATTATAGTCTACTAATTCGCTCCAATTTATTGCACCCGCTGTATCACAGAATTCATCAATAAATGCTTTAGTA
>JAIPJV010000166.1 GCA_021734005.1 Fidelibacterota bacterium | reverse complement strand
GCAGAAAAATTTGATAAATTCCATAAAATACAAAAGCCAGCAGCAAATAGGGCACAATTTGAATACAACTCTGATAATCAGGATTGATCAGATATTTGTCCTCAATATGAATATTGGCGATATGCTCTATAAAAAGAGTAAGCCCAAGCCAGATATAAAGGCCAACAAAAGTAAAATAGGTCAGAACCCGGGAAAACAGTTTTTTGGACTCCTCACTGACTCCCGATTTCAGAAAAAAGGGCTGCCAGGCATAATAAAAAGCCACCGACACCAGCATCATAAATTTTCCCAGTTTGTAACCAGCGCCATATAAACCCACATCATCGGTTCCCAGATATTTTTCAATCACAAATCGCCGATTGATCAACTGCATAGCTGAGAGAATCAATCCAGTCGGCATCAAGGGCAACCCAAACAAAACCAGTTCTCGCGCCTTTTGCCAGGAAAATGTTAGCCGCAGCTCTTTGATAATTGTCAGCGAAAGAAGGAAAAATTTCGTAAAGGCCGAGATCAAAGTACTGATGAATATTCCCCTGATTCCAATCCGCAAAATAACCACAAAATAGATATTCAAACCCAGATTAAGAGCAACTTCTATGAGGCGAATCGTCAAAAATAGGCGGGGTTTTTCTTTGAGCCGCAGCAGCGCCATAGGAATCCAGCTCATACAATCAAAAAACATAATAAAGGCGGCAAACCGAATATAACTGCCACTATTTTCAGCAATTAGAAAACTGCCAATTTGACCTCTAAACGCCAAAAGCACCGAACTCAAAATCAGACTTGTTACCAGATTTAGATAAAAGCCGCTCGACAAAATCGATCGCCGCTGCTCATCGTCGTCAGCCCCCTCATAGAACTTGAGAATTGCAGAATCCATTCCATAGCGGTAAATATGATTCATAAAAGCGATAGATGTCATCACCAGAATGGCCACACCATATTCCGCCCGGGGCAACACATGCATGTAAAAAGGCAGCAAAATAAAGGTCAGCATCCGCACCAGAACATTGCCAAATCCATAAATGATCGTCTGTTTAGTCAAGCCTTTTAATTTTTCGAGCATCCGTCCTCCAGAAAATTAATCCTAAAAATTACTATCTGTTCCGTGCAATTCATAAGATTTTTCAACTCTTTTTCTACTTATCAGGAACAGATGAACAATAGTCTGCAAAGAAATCTACAAAAATCTTTTGGGATAATGGTCAAAAGCTGCCGGCGAATTAAACCAATTAGTTAAAATTATTACAATTTTCTGGTTAGAAATCCTTCATTAAAGCTGTCATTAAATTTTCCCATATATTCCTATTTCAATCGGGCTCATCAGCAGAAAAGAAAAAGAGGTGGCTAGATAATTATTTTTTCGTTGACTTTGCGGGGTTGTATATTTTAAATTCAACGGCGTTTTTGTATGTTTTTTTAAAGGAATTTGTAAGAGGTGAAATAAATGTTCAAGAAGACAAGAGTTAGATTTATCATTATTGCGATTGTTATTGTATTGGCTGGTTACTCTCTTTACTGGAGCGTTTCTTACAGTATGATGTCCGAAGCAGAAAAGGAAGAACTTAAGGAAAGTGGACAGCTGGAAAAATATCATAATAGAATTTTACATCTAGGTCTCGACCTACAGGGTGGTATGCATCTCGTCCTCCAAATGGACACACCCAAGTTGATTCAAAATTTGGCCTCCAACAAAGATGACCAATTTTATTCAGCAGTTGAGACAGCGCAACAACAAAGCAGATCCAATGACACAGATTTTCTTCAGGAGTTCAGAAACCAGGTCGAGCAAAAAAATTTAAAACTCGCCCGATACATGAGCGATCTTGGTTATAAAAACGAAGATATTCTCAAGCAATTAGACCAGGAAGCCAAAGATGCCCGTTCTCGTGCTCTGGCTGTGATCCGTAATCGTGTTAACCAGTTTGGTGTTTCCGAACCAATTATTCAGAAACAGGGTGAAGATAGAATTGTTGTAGAACTTGCTGGAATCGAGGATCCTCAACGAGCTCGGCAATTGCTGCAAAGGACAGCCAATCTTGAATTCAAATTGATGAAAGATCCCCGGGTCACTCAGTCTCTGATCGAATCTATTGATGAATATTACAAAAGTGGCGAACTCGCAGTTGGCGACACAACTGGACAAGGTGCTATTGACACCAGTGATCAGGAAGATTCCACTACTGTTGTAAAAGAAGCCCAGGATACTACAGTCAGTGTTGAAGATATTCTTGGAACTCAAACTGAGACAGATGAAGAAGTCGACGATTCAACAGTAGTTGCTGACAAAGAGATGTTAAAAGAGAAACCTTTCTCATCGCTCCTGCGCTCCGGCCGGAATGGAATTATCCTGGTAGAAAAGAGAAATAAATATCTTGTCGATAAAATGCTGGGAAATGAAGAGGTTCAGAAACTTTTCCCCTATAATTCTGATTTTTATTGGTCACCAGATGACAAAACAGTTACTCTTCAAAATGGTCAAACAAAACAATTTTTCGAATTATATCATTTAAATAAAGAAGCCGATCTCAAGGGAACCTATATTACCGATGCTGAAGCCAGCATCGGTGGTGGCGGAACTTCTGCCGGACAAAATATCGTTAATATGACTCTCAATAATCGTGGTGCTCGTGAACTGGCTCGCTTAACTGGTGCTAATGTCGGTGAGCGTTTGGCTATTGTCCTGGATAACAGCGTTTACATGGCGCCCAGTATCCGCACTAAAATCACCGGTGGCCGGCCCTACATAGAAGGCTTTGAAAATATGCAGCAGGCCAAAGATATAGCCATTGTGCTAAGAGCCGGTGCTTTACCTGCGCCTGTTAACATTATCAACGAACGAACCGTTGGGCCAACTCTGGGACAGGCTTCAGTTGATATGGGAGTTCGTCTGATGGCCATCAGTTTTATTATCGTGATCATTTTTATGGTCATTTATTATAACAAATCCGGTTTAATTGCTGACCTGGCTCTGATTCTCAATCTGGTCATTGTCATGGCTGTACTGGCTTATTTTAATGCCACATTGACTTTGCCTGGTGTTGCTGGTCTAATCCTGACAGTCGGTATTGCAGTTGATAACAATGTGCTTATTTTTGAAAGGATCCGGGAAGAGCTGAAAAAAGGCAAAACTGTTAAATCAGCAATTGACAGCGGTTATAGTAGTGCTTTTACTGCAATTTGGGATGCAAACTTTACAACCATTATCACATCATTCATCCTGATGCAGTTTGGTACCGGTCCTGTCAAAGGATTTGCTGTGACATTATTAATTGGTGTTATCGCCAGTTTCTTTACAGCAATTTTTGTAACCAGGACGATCTACAACTTCATGACCGAACGCAAAGTCAAACAAACACTCAGTATATAAATATAAGGTAGGTATATGCAATTTTTAAAAGAGACTCACATTAAGTTTACAGAACATAGCACAAAAGCGATCAGTGTTTCTTTATTGATCATTTTTGCCGGTTTGATTTCTCTTATTTTTGTAAGAGGCTTAAATTATTCAATTGACTTCACCGGTGGAACTCTTAATCATATAAAGTTTGAGAAAGAGGTTGAGCCCAATAATATTCGACGGGCACTGGAGAATTCCGGAATAGATAAAAGTGTTGTCCAGGGTACAAACCATCCTCAGGAATATTTTATCCGTTTGCCAAAATATTCCGAAGAAGGTGGTGTTGCCGATCAGGTTAAAGAAGCTCTGACCAGCCTGGATCCAAACTATGAAACCCTGAGTACCAAAGGAGTTGGTCCTCAGATCGGTGAAGAATTAAGGCGAAATGCAACTTTTGCTATAATTGGGGCGCTGGTTGTAATTGGACTTTACATTTCCTTTCGGTTTAAATTCTATTTTGCTCTCGGTGCTGTTGCCGCTCTTATCCATGATGTATTGTTTACCCTGGGAATATTCTCATTCACTCAAATGGAAATTTCCATATCTACTATTGCCGCCTTTTTAACGATTGTTGGTTACTCGCTCAATGATACAATTGTGCTTTATGATCGAATTCGTGAAAACATGCAAACCAAGAAAAGATTTGATATCAGAGACCTGATCGACAATAGTATAAACCAGGTTTTAAGCCGTACAATAATCACTTCTCTGACCACTCTTTTTGTTGTCGTGGTTTTGAGCTTTGCTTTTGGCGAGGTTAAAATATTTGCCTATGCCATGGTAATTGGTGTAATAACCGGTACATTCTCTTCGATCTACGTTGCCGGCCCTGTTCTGATTGCCTGGCAGAAAAAAATAAAGACGTCGTCGTAATCTTGAAATTAAAACTATACCATAATATATGCTCCCCATTGTCTGAACATTAGGGGAGCATTTTATCTTTAAAGGAGTTTATATATGCCTGTAAATGCAGTAATTGGAGGACAATGGGGCGATGAGGGCAAAGGCAAGATAATAGACATTCTCAGCCATGATGCTGATATTGTCGCCCGTTTTCAGGGTGGCGCCAATGCCGGCCATACTATCTGTATTAATGATGAGGAGACTGTTCTCCATCAACTACCTAGCGGAATTTTGCGGGAAGGCAAACAATGTATTCTTGGTAATGGTATGGTGATTGATCCCATTACTCTGGTAGAAGAACTGCAAAAATTAAGAAGTCAGGGCGTTGATATTGGTGAACGGCTCCACATTTCCCTCCAGGCCCACATTGTAACCCCGGTGCACAAACTTATGGATGCTGTTCTGGAAAGACAGCGCGGTGACGATGCTATTGGAACTACTAAACGGGGAATTGGCCCCTGCTACAGTGACAAAATCGCCCGTTCTGGATTGCGAGTTTGTGAACTTGTCAATATGGATAAAGCTCGTCAAAAAATAGATGCTCAAATAAAGCAATATGCCAAGCAAGGTTTATTCTCTGAGAAAGATGTAGCTGAATTAAATAACCAGATGGAAGATTTTGTCGATGCTGCATCTCAAATAATTGAATATCGGGCCGATACAGTAAACTATTTGCATGATGCTCTTGATAATGACAAATCTGTTCTTGTGGAAGGTGCTCAGGGAACTATGCTTGATATTGATTTCGGTAGCTATCCATTTGTAACTTCGTCGAACACAACGGCAGGAAATATAATGGGCGGTCTGGGGCTCAATCCTTTTCAGCTTGATGAAA
>JAIPJV010000165.1 GCA_021734005.1 Fidelibacterota bacterium | reverse complement strand
CTATGTGGGCAAATTGGTGAGATAGAGATAACATCAAGTCCCGGCGAAATAATCGGTCCGCCTGCAGAAAGTCCATAGGCTGTTGAACCGGTTGGTGATGAGATCAGCAGGCCATCAGCTCGATAGGTGTTCAAATATTTATTATCAACAAAGGTTCTGATCTTGATCATATTCATGACATTTCCTTTGTCAATATGGAACTCATTGGTGGCCCAATATTTTTCTTCATCCTGAGCCGGAATTAATCTAGCCTCCAGACTATAACGTTCCTCGATATGATAATGCCCGGCAAAAAGGGCCTTTAATCTTTCCTTATAATTTTCAGTAGATAGATCGGCTAAAAATCCAAGTCCGCCCAAATGAATGCCCAAAATAGGAATATTTGTACCCCGGATCATACGAAGACCGCCCAAAAATGTGCCATCGCCTCCAATACTGAGCATCACATCAATGGCTCTAATGCATTCCTCCGGATTTGTATAATTGATATCCTCGATAAGCGGCTTGTAATGTTCAGCCACCTGTTCGGAAATATAGATCTGGTGTCCGGAGTTTACCAGAAAATCCAGAATCTCCATAAGCACATTGCGGGATTCTTCAATGTTAGGATGAAGCTGCAGTCCAATCTTCATTGCTAATCCATCTTATTTAAAATTCTCTTCTTTATAGCCTTTTTTCTCATCACCGGAAAGAATCTTGACCCGCTCTTCCAGTTCTTCCAGATGTTCCCGGCATTTTTCACTCAATTCCATACCTTCTTCATATAATTTAATGGAATCTTCAATACTTTCATCACCGGATTCGAGTTTTTCAAGAATTTCTTTTAATCTTTTGATCGATTTTTCCAGAGAAATTTTTTCTTCTGTCATATTTTACTCGTTATTATTATTTATATTTTCAACCCGGGCTGGAAAACGGCCATCAGAAACTTCAATTTCCAGTCCGTCATCGGTCTGAACCTGCTTTCTACTCTTGATTACAGAACCATCCTCACGACTATAGACCAGGGAATATCCTTTTTGCAAAATATTTTTAGGGCTTAATGAGCGCAATTGCTTTTGAGCATTGTCAATAAAGCTGATCTCTTTGTCCAGCTTTAATTCAACCAACCGAATTATCTGTCTTTCCAGGTCATCAATAGTCTGACGGTACTGTTTCAGATTTTCTATAGGCCCCAGGGCTTTAATGCGCTTGCTGAGATGGTCGATATTATCTCGGGTTCGCCCTAAATTCAATTTGAGCCGCTGCTTCATACGCTCCTCTACAATCCGAATTTCATTGATAATCTCTTCACGAGAGGGAACAGTAAGTTCGGCAGCTGCCGAAGGTGTGGGAGATCTTTTATCAGCAGCAAAATCGGAGAGAGTAAAATCAACTTCATGGCCAACGGCACTGACAATTGGCAATTCTGATTTGACTACCGCTCGGACCAGTTTCTCTTCATTAAAAGCCCATAGATCTTCAAGTGAACCGCCCCCCCGACCAATGATTATCAGATCAACATTTTTCAATCGATTAAAGGTTTCGATACCTTTGATAATAGTTCCAGCGGCTTTATCGCCTTGAACCATGGACGGAAAGATCACAAATTCTACTGAAGGGTTCCGGCGTTTGGCAACATTGAGAATATCTCGAATCGCAGCACCTTCAGCACTTGTCACTACTCCAATTCGATCAGGATATTGAGGAATTTTTTGCTTGAGATCATCATCAAAAAGGCCTTCTTTGGATAATTTTTTCTTCAATTTTTCAAAGGCCAGAAAAAGTTTGCCTTTACCGCCGGCCTGGACTTTATCCACATTGATCTGGTACTGGGACTGTCTCTGATAGGAGGTTACCCGCCCAAAAACAGCCATATCCATGCCATCTTCTATGCGAAAAGAAAGATTGTCGGCTTTGCGGCTCCACAAAACACAATTAATGAGCGAATTGTCATCCTTGAGTGAAAAATAGACATGACCGGCCCGGCTTCTGTAATAATTTGATACTTCGCCTTCAACCCAAACTGGTGGAATAAAATCACCAAGGACTTCTTGAATACGATTGGAAATTTGCGAAACTGTATATATTTTTTCATCCATATAGGAGGTTTTCAGATAATTTTATATTCAGGAAAGCTGAAAATTGTCATCTTTATATTCCTTGTCAACAGCCTCTTTGAGGAGATCAGAAGCCTTGAACATAGGAACAGCACGCTCAGGGATATCAATTTCCCGGCCTGTGCCTGGAACCCGGCCTTTGCGGGGTTCCCGTTTTCTGACTTCAAAGTGGCCGAAACCGCGAAAATCAATACGCTTCCCCTTTTTTAGCGCGTTGGCAATGGTGGCCAAAAATCCTTCCACTAATACCCGGGTTTCATCTTTTTTCATTCCCGTTTGTTTGTATAATTTATTGATCACTTCTTCTTTTGTCATCCTGATCTCTCCTCTATTTTAAGAGATATTTAAATTGCACTCGACCTTCTTTACTAATGGAAAGCGATTCCCGCAATCCATCGCTCATGATCAAGTCCAAAAGGGTGAGTTCCTTTTTTTGGGGGCGCAGAATTCGGGGTTCACCAGAAATACCACCCAGATCTGCAGCCAATTGAATAGCATCCTGCATAGTTCCAAGGCTGTCAGCCAGTCCCAACTCAACCGACTCTTTGCCGGTTAATATTCGACCATCAGCAACTTTCTTTAAGGTGGATTCATCAATCGGCCTTTCCTGCAGTACTGCCTCAAAAAACTGCTGGTATAATTTATCAACAACCTTTTGAAAACGCAGGCTATCAGCCTTTGTCATCTGCCTTCCTGGATTTCCAGTGTCCTTATATTGGCCGCTTTTGATTGTATTGCTGGAAATTCCAACTTTGTCCATAAGGTCTTTGAAAACAGGAAAATTTACAAGCACGCCGATACTACCAGTGACTGTGCCTGGATTGGTTAGAATTTTACTGCCGCCCAGGGCAATATAATAGCCTCCCGAAGCACAGGTCGATCCCATGGAAACCACAACCGGTTTACCATTATCCCGAATCCGCTTGATCTCTCTAAAGATCTCCTGAGAAGCACCAACTGCGCCACCCGGTGAATCGATTCTAAGAACAACAGCCTTGACATGATCCTTTTCAGCATATTTTGTCAGCTTTTTGACAAAATTATCAGAGCTGGTGATTGCGCCTCTCAATTTGATCAATAATACCTGATCGCCGCCTTTATATTTGCTGTCACTGTCAGAAACTCCGGTAAATAGACCGATAAATAAGAGGGCGACAATGACGACGATGATTATTGTAAATATTCGATCGGATTTTTTCACAATCAGCCTTCTTTGTAGATGAGTATTTTTTGTCCGGGACGGATATAGCGTCCGTAAATATTATTCCAGCGGCGAACTTTGCTGAGTCCAACATGATAACTTTCGGCAATTTCGCTGAGTGTTTCGCCCTTTTGTACAATGTGAACCAGTTTTTTTCGGCCGTCCGTACTTGAACTTGCTGTTGCCGATTTTCCATTTAGATAGAGTTTCAATTTCTGGCCGGGATAAATAAAACGGGTACCATACAGATTATTCCAGGAGCGTAATTCTCGAAGACTTACTCCGCTATACTTGCGGGCGATGTCGTATAGAGTTTCACCTTTTCTGACCCGGTGGATAGTGATTTTGCCAGTTTGTGAGGTATAGGAATAATTTTCCTGAGGAATTTTGAGGCGATCGCCGGGATGGATAAGATAGGAATTGCGAATGTTGTTTACAGCCAGAATTGCTGAAATACTGGTGTTATATTTTCTGGCAATATAGCTCAGATTTTCTCCCCTACGGACACTGTGGAAGACGAAACTTCTTTTTTCTTCTGGCAATTTTTTGACGACTCCCCGTACTTCTTCACCTTTACCCGGGGGTACTCGCAGAACATAATTATCTACATCAGGTGGAGTGGCCCAGCGTCGCAATTCTGGATTATATTCTTTTATTTCTCCCGATGAGAGAGAAGAGCGGCGGGCAATTGTTTCCAGATTTATACTTCGATCCAGTTCAACTGTATCAAATTCCCAGGGATCATTTTCAGGTCGGCGAAAACCATACTCTTCCGGATTTTTAGCAATAATGATAGCCGCCATCATTTTTGGAATATAATTTCGAGTCTGACGGGGCAAGGTTTTTAACTGCCAGAAATCACGAGTCCGCTCTCTTCGAATTGCTCGAAGAACATTAAGCTTACCACAATTGTAAGATGCCATCGCCAAAAACCAATCATTAAAGTAATCGTGCAGGTCTTTCAGATGACGGGCGGCTGCGATTGTAGATTTGATCGGATCCCGCCGTTCATCAACCCACCAATTTCGATCCAGACCATACATAGCTCCAGTTGAAGCGATGAACTGCCATGTTCCGGCTGCGTGAGCATAAGAATAGGCTGTAGGTTTGAAACCGCTTTCGATCATAGCCAGATAAAAAATTTCTTCCGGAAGACCATGTTTTTTTATGATTGGCATCATCAAATTACGATAATGGCCGGAATTATCGAGCCATTCCTGAAAATTATTGTGCAAACGTCCCTGAAAATAATTAATGATTTTATCTATTTTTGCCGACCTTACAATTGGCAAGTGTCCAGGTTTATCCTCAACAACCACTAGTTGATCGCGCCCAACCTGAACAGTATCAATGAAGGTTTTTAGATCATTGTTAATAGAAGCAATACTATAAGTTCCTGAATCACCATTTATATAAGCAAATTTTGTTCTGAAATCGTGGTTTAATTTATCACAAAAACGATCATAATCATCCTGCTGCAGAATGGAAAGGGTATCGATTTCACTGATCTCAGAAATATTATCCAGTGTCTTATCGAGAGCAAATTTTACTTCGGCAGTATCTTTGTGATAATCTGCTACCAGAGCCTCGACATAATATCGTTTTGCTTCAGTTAATAAAAGATCAAAAATGCCGGGAGAATCGTCCAGCATGACAGAATCTTCTGATTTCTGATTTGTGTTTTCTTTTTTAAGGTTTAAACCAAAAACATTAGATGATAAAACCAGACTCACTAGAGCTAAGGTAGCAAGATATTTCTTCATTTTAATTTAATTCCTCTCTAAATATTGTTTATAGTTAATACACTAAAAAATTATCTCCATCCTGCCTATTAATCAAGC
>JAIPJV010000164.1 GCA_021734005.1 Fidelibacterota bacterium | reverse complement strand
ATATTTGCATTTCCCTCTATCCAGCCGGTTTTTTGACTGGCAAAGCTGGCAAAATTGGTTTCTCTTTGAAAAGAAAGCTGAAGCCCATCGAATACATCTGAATACAATAAAAGTCCCCGCCTAAAGTGATAATACTCTTCCAGTCTGTCATAGACTATATTATTAGAGGTATAGTTAAATTTATCTTCCCGAAGGATCAATGAATCATTACTTACTGAACGAATCTCAAATCCATTATTCAAATATAGCATATCAAAGGGATGCTGGTAAAAATCAACAGCATGCTTAGGCAGTGTATCTGCCAGAAAATTCAATTTATATTCTTTATTTGGTATAATTTTATTAGGGTCAAAAACTTCGATTGTGAAGTCAAAATTACCGACAGTCACCTTACTTGTATCGAATTCAACTGCCGGTAAAGTAGTATTTTCTTCATATTTTTTAGGAGTTACAATGGCAGTATTTTTAGTTTGTGATATGATCTGCCCATTATCCATTTCAATTGAATAACTATTTTCCAGAGGTTGATAACCATGTAATATACTATCAATACCATGATCATAGGCAGTTAATACATAATAATAGGTCTCACCATTTTCCACACTATCATCAATATAAAAATGCTGTATCCCGCTATCTTCCCCTAAATAGAAGCCAAAGCCATCTACAATTCCATAATTTGTATGGCCTTTTCTACCGTCAATCTTATCACAGACCAGTTCTGGTTGCCGCATAATGGGAATATACCAGAGCCCGGGATTTATCAATGCGTCTGACATTTCCGGATCACGGGATCGATAAAGCTTATAGCCCTGAAAATCATTATAATCCAAAATTGATTCTTCATAAGTAGTCTTTTCTGACATTTTATCCCAGTTCAGAGTGACTTTACCATCTCCGGCATAGGCTGTGAGTTCCGGCATTACAGGTTCGGTAGACAAATTAAATTCCAGCTCAGAATAGACAGGAAAGTGGTCGGATATAAATTCACCTCCGGGTTTTTCATTAATGACTCCGTAATTCTTTACATTAAAGAGAGAATTCACAAAAATATAATCAATTCTTTTAGTTGGATTATCAATTGTGAATTCATTGGAAGTGCCTTCAGGCCCAAAAGCCCCTTGCTCGCTAACTAATTTGGAATCATGTAGATTTAATATATTGTCATCATGTTCCAACATAAAATTGTAGGGAGTGCTATCAGGCCTACAATTAAAATCACCTATAGCCAGAACAGGATGAAAGCCAGCTTCTTCATTAATTACCTTTTTGAGCAATTTTGCGCTTTCTTCTCTTGCCAGACTACTATAATGATCGAAATGGGTATTATAGGCAAAAAATATAGCGTTATTGGACTTCATGCGAAATTTACCCCAGGTAACAATACGGGGAAAGGCAGCATCCCAGCTTCTACTTCCAATTTTATCAGGATTAGTGGAAAGCCAAAATGTACTCTGATCCAATAATTCCAGTCTGTTTTTATTATAAAAAATTACACAGGTTTCACCATTAGTATCTCCATCCAGACGAGCGACTCCAAACCAGTCATATTCTGTAAGTTCTTCATCAAACGCATTGACCTGTTCCATATGTAATTCCTGGGTTCCCAAAATATCGACTCCCCAATCATTCAATAAAGTGTCTATATTTTGAGGTGTGTCATCCCGGTAATTTGAAGCTGTCTGAATATTGTAAGTGATTACCCGTAAATTCAGGTCATTATCCTGAGAAAAAATAAGATAGAAAATAGAAAATACTAAAAATATTAGGGTGATTTTTTTGTGCAACTGATTCATTTATCCCCCTCCTAAATAATTTGAATTACACATTAAGATCACAAGATAAATATAACGCTAACTAGTAAATTTAATTATTGCATCAAACTACCGTAATCCATTTTATGATCATTAGTAAGAACAGGGAAAGGAGGAACTAGAATGGGAAAAGGTGCATTAGTTTTATTGGCAATCATCTGCATTTTTGTTATTTCAATATCATTGAAAACATCGGCATTGATTTCAATCATCGAACTATATTTTTTCTGAAGGCTATCGATATAGGGATTGTAATACTTATTGATAATTTTTTCCTGGCTTTTATCGGTGGAATCAACTTGTAATTTCTTTTGATAATTTCCAAACATGTACATACCAGCCAGATGGTCTTTCCACATGTTATAATTTCTTGAGACGATACTGACTTCATCTAGATTTTGTTTGTAAGCTTCTTTGGTCAGATAATAATCGGTGATCATATCAACGATCGCCATCTGGAAATTTTCTGTAAACTCATGGTTTTTCATTTTTCTTTTTCGAAAAACAAGAGGATGCACTCTTCTATATTGTAAAAATCGTTCTACAGTCCAGGAATCACCACCTACATTAAATAGTTCTTGATTCCGAATATTATTAAGTTTTTCTCTATCTGTTTGAATATCATGTTCTCTCTTTTCAATTTTCCAGAAAATGTTTTGCAATCTATTCTTTTGTTCTTCCCGGGAATTCAAATACTGGGGAGCGACAATATTAACAAGTTCAATTAAAATATCACGATTCCAATTCAGTTTTTTACCATCCATAACCTGGCGGACATACTCAGTATATTCTTCATCAGCTGCCTGTCGGGTTTCATAATCCACTACCCGTTTGAATCTATTTAGGAATTCCTGTCGGTTTTCACCAACATTTTCCTCATATTGATCTATTTTCGCAATTAAATATTGATTATTTGATACTGGAATCGGTCCGATAATATCATTTTTATCATGATTTTTGGTGAAAAAGGCCTCCATAACTCGATCGTCTTCCACTTCATGCCATTTAACTGATTTTTTGGGAATAGAGTCAAGGATGTAATAATTGTTGACCACATCAGAAAATTCCTGATTTTGTTTTAATGCATTTACGATTTTTTGAGCAGTATCAGCATTTGTGGCTGTTATATAATCAACTTTATATTTTCTTTTTGAGAATTGGGCAAGTTTGAGCGCCTTTGTAGTATCAATTTTTTCAACTCTCTCATGGCCCATTTTATACTGTAAATACTGCCGCATAGCCTGTTCTTTGCGACCTTTCAAATAGCTTGTAAACGACTTGTTACTAAAAATAGCTGTAGTGTCCTGACCTTCGAGGGCTAATAATTTTTCAGCGATTAATGAATTAAGGATAATCTTTTTGTGGATTGGAAAATCCTGCTGGCAGTATTTAGGTCGCGGAGTGTATTCAGCTCGTCTGATAAATTCTGCTTTGGAAATGGTTTTGTCACCAACTCTTGCAAGTATATTTTCATCCCATTGCTTAGATTCAGACGTTTCTTTTTGGCAGGAGTTTACAAGGACTAAAAATATGATAAGAAATAAAATATATTTTTTTTGCATAATGTTAAATTTAGTATGAATCCACTTTTAAAAGATTGAAAATGCGATAGTTACTACTTTCATACCTTTTCAAAGTGGATTCATAGATTTCAATTTTATAATTTAACTTTATTTGATTACAGCAAATTTTCCTACTTTTTCTTCACCAGTGATTTTTGATTTAACGTGATAGAGATAATAACCGGCCCCAATTTCAAGACCTTCTTTTGAAAGCAGATCCCATTTAACTGTTCCATTAGCACTGGAATTAGGATGAATTTCATCGCCTGTTTCAGCAGAATTTTCTACATCAATTTCATCAACCAGTAATCCGGATACTGTGAATATTTTTATTGTACAGCGGGCAGGGATATTGGTAAACATAATACGGCGACGCTGATTAAAGCCTTCATTCATCACAGCCGGTTCCATTACATTGGTGACAACGTAAGGATTGGGTACTACCTTAATATTATCCATATCCTCATCAAGCTGGTTTTTATCTAATTTCTGACTGGCATTAGTTTTAAAAACGATTTCATCATCAGAACTAAAGCCTCTGTTAAAAGTTACAAAATAAGAATCTCCATCAGAGGGATTGGCATCAGAATTAATAAAATCAAAGGCAAAGGCCATTGTACCCCAGTCCTGACCATCAGTAGTTGTAGCACCAACCAGGAATCTATCAGAATTGAGATCAACCGAGCCGTTTCCATTCAGATCGTGAACAACGGTAGCGACCTTATAACCATTTGTCATGTCCTGAACATAAAAAGGCAAACTGCTATCAAATATCAAGTGATCACTATTGATTGTTTTCCCATCAATATTTAATATATCAGTTGGATTGATGGATGGATTAGAAGCATTATCAGAAAAAATAATTTCATAATCATAAGGTAAAAACCTGTGCGATTTAACAGGATCATGAAGGTTAATTTTTCCTGAACCAACTCTCCAGCTGGAATTGAGAGTATCAACAGAAAACAGAGTATTAGGAACAAAATAGGTTAACCTTAATCCATCAAAAACGTCAGTATGGAGTTCTGTGCCTGCTCTTACTCGAAAACTGGATTCATTTAAATTTTCATTATAGTACTGAACAAGATTTTTACCAGGATAGCTAATGTGATTTTCTTCATAGATGAGAGTATTATCTTCGGTTACATCATAAACTTTTAGTCCATCGTTCCAGTACATTTTGGCATCTTTTACATTTGTAAGGTCAATCTCAACGGTCGAAAACTCGATTTTATATTCATGGTCAGCTTTAACTCTCTCTTCATCAATAATTTCCGGTATAACATATCCATTCCCAAAAGTTTCAAAATCAACACTATCAATTCCTGCCGGAATAAAGCCTGCAGCCCGTTGACGGGGTGTTACTACAGCAACATTTTTTGAGATTTCGATAACTTCCTCAGCCTCATTTTTCCGAATAATGATCTTGTTTTCAGAGGGGCTAATTCCGTCTCCTACATTAGGTAAACCGTAATCATAAGCAGCAAGAGCATAATAATATTCAACACCATTTTTAACTGTTGTATCTACAAAGCTGTGTCTGATCCCAGAATCTGTACCCAGATTATAGCCAGTTCCATTGACAAGTCCAAAGTCAGCAGGACCGGTTTTACCATCAATTTTATCGCATTGAAAAATTGGTTTTCTAAATACCGTGCCACCATTTAGATCAGTTATGACCATTGGATCGGACATTTGTTTGTCAGTAGCCCGATACAATTTGTAGCCTTCGAAGTCATTTTTATTACCCAGCATAACTTCTCTGGTC
>JAIPJV010000163.1 GCA_021734005.1 Fidelibacterota bacterium | reverse complement strand
AGAAATTATTGGTAATGAAAAAGAGATAGATTACTTGATAATTAATCATATGGAGCCTGACCATTCTGGAGCTATTAAGGAAATCAAAGAGGTCTATCCTGACATTACAATTGTTGGAAATAAGAAAACCATGAATTTTTTGGAAGGATTTTACGGCATCCATGAAAATGTTAAAGTCGTTGAAGATGGCGACACTCTCGATCTGGGCAACCACCAATTGAAATTTTATCTAACACCAATGGTGCACTGGCCGGAAACTATGATGACCTTTGATCAGAAAGATGGTATTCTGTTTTCTGGTGATGCTTTTGGCGGTTTTGGAACTCTCGATGGTGGTATTTTTGATGATGAACTGGAAGTTGATTTCTTTGAGGATGAAACGCTACGTTATTTTTCCAATATTGTTGCCAAATATTCTAGAATGGTTCAAAGGGCCATTGATAAACTTAGTCACCTGGATATAAATATTGTAGCAGCAACTCATGGACCGATCTGGCGTGAGAATCCTGAAAAGATTATCAACGATTATATAAAATGGAGCAGCTGTAAAACTGAAAAAGGAGTTGTTGTTGTCTATGGATCTATGTATGGTAATACCAAGAAAATGGCTGAGGAAATAGCCCGTGAACTGGCTGAAAATGGCATTGAAAAAATTATTCTGCACGATGTTAGCCGCACTCATACATCCTTTATTGTTCGTGATATCTGGAGATATGAAGCCCTGATTTTGGGTAGTTGTACTTACAATACGCAACTTTTTCCACCTATGGAAGAATTGGTCAATTTTCTGGAAAATATTCGAATTCATGACCATACACTGGGAATTTTTGGTTCCTATAGCTGGAGTGGCGGGGCAGTAAAACGGCTCAAAAAATTTGCTGAAAATGTCAAATGTGACCTTGTTGAACCGGTTATTGAAACGAAATTTTCGCCAAAAGATGAAGATTCTAAAAAATGCCGACAACTCGGTAAAAATGTTGCTGAAAAATTAAAATAATTATCTATTTGCGAATATATTCATAGATTGTAAAGGAATACGGGTGCGATTGATCTTGCTCGTATTCCTTTAATTTTTTTCTATCCCAATCTTTTTGAACAATTTCCGGAAAATATCTATCGCCTTGAATAGTTGCGTCAATCTCTGTGATATACATTTTATCGACAATTTCTATTGTTTGTTTGTAAATTGAACTGCCCCCGGCGATGAATAATTCCTTTTCATTATTTGTAAGTGCAATCATAAAGGCATCGGACAAATCATGAGCAACCGTGTGTTTTTTACTCTGAAATTGATTGTTTTTTGTGACTATAATGAGATTGCGCCCCTTCAAAGGAATATCTAAGTTTTGATAAGTTTTCCTGCCTATGAGAACATGATGCCCCATGGTTTTTGATTTGAAAAAGGCCAGGTCACCAGGTAAATGCCAGGGCATTTTCCCTTTTTTACCGATTACATTATTTTTACTTTTGGCTGCGATAATTGTCATAAGCATAACATTCCGAATTTATAATAAAATTGATCTGAAGGCAAAGAAATTCAAAATTTTAAAAGACTTTCAATTTAAAAACTAATTCACCCTTTATTATTTATGACATTATGCTTATAATAATGATGAGGAAAGAATTTCGAATAGATAAGTTTCACACAGGAAACATTTTTCATAATAGAACGTAAAATTATTGGATTGAAAAATGAGATATGCCTTGATTTAATCTAAAAAAAATATTAAAATGAACAAGATTTAGAGGAGTTAAAGATGATTAATAAAGGATTTAAAATATTTACAATTTTCGGGCTGATAATTCTATTATCAGTGAGCGTTTTAGCTCAATATAAATCACAGGTTGAAGAACTGCCCACTCTTGAAAAAGCCATTCAATTTCCAGGCTCAAATAATTCTACTGGTTTAAATCTACTGGATCCCAATAGGTTCTTTATGAATCAATCATACTCTCTTTCTATGGGCTTTGGCCAAGCTGGCACTGGTTCAATGGGAATGTATATGAATAATATGAGTTACATTTTGACTAGCGACCTGATTGTCAATGCTCGTCTGGGATTTGTCCATAATCCCCTTCAGATGGGGAATACAGTCACTGGAAATTTGGGAGAAAATCTCATCTACGGTGCTGATATTTTATACAAACCGACTGAAAATATGCGCTTAAAATTAAGTTTTGATAAAAGACCTTATACCTATAATCCGTACATGAGTCCCTATCGCTATCCAGGAATTTATTAGATCAATATTTGCAATTAAATAATATATCATTTTATTTTAAGGATTGAGAAAAATTTGAATAAGAATGACTCCTCTAAAAATTCTAAGGAAAGTTTACAAAAATGGCTATTTAATATAGTCATTTTTAGTATTGCAATCGTCATAATTGGCTTTATGATCTCCACGAGCGAGAGAATTCTTACTAATGAAGAAAAAATTGAGCTCAACCGTTCTGAAATGGTTGATCATCAGTACAATACTGTGATGATCGAAGTTCTCAATGGATGCGGTGTTCCTGGCCTGGCCAATAAATATTCAAATTATCTTCGGCAACAAGGAATTGATGTAGTTTATGTCGGCAATGCTGAAAGCATGGATTATGATTCAACTCATGTGATCAGAAGAGTAGATGACGAGGAAAAATATGAAATGTTAATAGATGTTATGCAATTTTCTGAAAAGAGAATCCGTCCCAGTGAAACCAATGCACCTTATACTGATTATTCATTAATCCTGGGTAAGGATTATCCAACGTTAGACATTAATAAAAAAATAATGAAAGCAGGAGAAAAAGATTAAAGAACAAATAACAACAACTCAAGAAGTTGACAAAGACGTTTCTCAAAAAATATATGACTGGACAAAAAAGGCAGCAAAATCAGCATTAGATAAGAAAGCAAAAGATGTAGTGATTCTTGACCTACGGGAATTGACTTCCATGACAGATTACTTTGTGATCTGTTCTGGCGAAGTTGATGCTCAGGTAAAAGCAATATCTGATGCGATTCAAAAAGATTTGAGAGGTGAAGTAAAACCCTGGCATACAGAAGGTTATGACAACCTTGATTGGGTTTTACTGGATTATATTGATTTTGTTGTTCACGTGTTTCAGAGGGACACCAGAGATTATTATAATATAGAAAAATTATGGCATGAGGCTCCTCTGGAAGAAGTAAGCAAATCTGAGATTGATTAGATTTTATTTTTAATGGCAAATGAATTGTGAATTTGGAGTTAGGGGATAACTCAATTATTCACCTGTAGATAAATACTATATTGTAATAATATAAATTTTAAGAGAGGGGTTTATGAAAATACTTGTTACTGGAGCACTCGGTCAAATTGGTTCTGAACTCATCGATACGTTGACTGATCGATATGCTTCCGAAAACGTGTTTGCTACTGATAAAAAGACTAATAATCAAAATTTTGATTGTAAATTTGAAAAACTCGATGTTCTAAACTATGAAAGCATCGAAAATATTGTTACTGAAAATAATATTGATACAATTTATCATCTGGCTGCAATTTTGTCGGCAGTAGCTGAAGAAAAACCCAGGTTAGCCTGGCAGGTTAATATGGAAGGTCTCAAAAATGTACTGGAAGTCGCTGCAAAACACGATTGTGCTGTTTTCACACCCAGCAGTATTGGTGCTTTTGGCCCTAATACGCCCAAAAATAAAACTCCTCAGGATACTATTCAGAGACCAACTTCAATGTATGGTGTGACAAAAGTATCCGGAGAGCTTCTCTGCGATTATTACCATACAAAATTTGGGGTTGATACCCGCGGTTTGAGGTATCCCGGTATTATTTCCAATAAAACATTACCAGGTGGTGGAACAACAGATTATGCTGTTGAAATCTATTATGAAGCGCTAAAAAATGGGCACTATGAATGTTTTCTTGAGCAGGATACCCAACTGGATATGATGTATATGCCCGATGCCATTAAGGCCGCTATCGAGCTCATGGAAACTCCCGCTGATAAATTAACTCACCGTAATGCTTTTAATGTTACTTCTATGAGTGTTGCGCCTCGCGATTTTGCCAATTCCATTAAAGAGTATCTTCCTGATTTTACAGTGGAATATAAAGTTGATCAAACCAAGCAAAAAATAGCCAATTCCTGGCCAAATTCTCTGGACGATTCTGCGGCTACAAAAGAATGGGGCTGGGAGGCAGAATATGATCTGGATTCTATGACAAAAGATATGCTTGATAAATTATCTGTCAAACTTGGCATAGATTTTAAAATTAAGGAGTAAACTATGGCACTCAAAAAATTGAATAAAGCTCTTAGCAAAGAAGTACAGGAATTGGAAGAGAGTGGAAGAGCCAAAGGCGAAGAAATGGTCATCAAAAAAGTGATCAAACCCCAGGGCAAAAAAGGTCCCCGTTTTCTTTTGAAGGGACATGGTAATAAAGAATTTATTAAAATGAATGCCAATTCCTATCTGGGGTTATCACTGAGAGAAGATATGCTGGAAGCCGAAGAAAAAGGTGCCCAAGAATTTGGTGTCGGGCCTGGTGCAGTCCGTTTCATCAGTGGAACTTATACTCCGCATGTGGAATTGGAACAAAAATTGGCTGATTTTCACGATCGGGAAGAAGGGATGATTTTTAGTTCCGCCTATGTTACCAGTCTGGGTGTTGTATATCCACTGACAACAGGCGAAACAATGCTGATCAGTGATGAATTGAATCATAATTGCATAATTAATGCTATGCGACTCAGTAAGCCGGCCGGCAAGAAAATTTACAAACACAATGATATGGAAGATCTGGAAGAAAAAATCAAAGATTCTATAGGCAAGGCCAAACGAGCAGTTGTTGTTACGGACGGTATCTTCAGTATGCGCGGAGATAACGCTCCCCTCAATGAGCTGGTCGAAATCTGCAATAAATATGATCATGAATTTGAAGAAGGAATCGTCAGTGTTGTTGATGATTCTCATGGAGTCGGTGCAATTGGTGAAACAGGTCGGGGAACTGAGGAATATACAGGAACAAAAGTTGATGTGCTTATTGGAACTTTGGGAAAAGCTTTTGGTGTTAATGGTGGTTATGTTGTTTCCTCTTCTGATGTCATCACCTATCTTCGTGAATCTGCTCCCACCTATATTTATTCGAATCCAATTACAGTTAGTGAATGTGAGGCTGCCAAAAAATCTA
>JAIPJV010000162.1 GCA_021734005.1 Fidelibacterota bacterium | reverse complement strand
TATGGCCTTTACGCCTGCATTTTTCCGCTTCTCATCTATCCTTTTATAGGCACATCCCGCCATATCGCCTTAGGAATAATTGCTGTTGACATGGTCATTATATCGGCCAGTGTTAGCAATATTGCTCAATCTGGTTCAGTAGAATACATTATGTTAGTTGCTCTTTTAGCTTTGATGGTTGGCTTGATTCAGATAATTATGGCCGCTGCCCGCCTGGGTTTCTTAATCAATTACCTTTCCCGGCCAGTAATAAATGGCTTTACTATGGCGGCTGCTTTGATAATTGTTTCCGGCCAACTGGGGAATCTATTGGGGGTAAAAGTATCCCAGTCAGCCTATTTTTTTGATACTCTCAAACTTGTTTTTATTAAAATCGGTGAAGTCGATCACCTGACATTACTTCTGGGAGGCGGTTCCATCATTTTGATCGCCCTGATCAAATACTGGAAATCCATGTTCCCTACTTCTCTGGTAATTATTATTTTGGGAATTGTGCTGGGCTGGTGGCTGAATTTGCCTGAGAAAGGAGTCAATGTTGTTGGCGAGATTCCCTCTGGTTTTCCTGACCTGAGATTGCCCTCTTTAAACCTATCCAGCTTCAGAGAACTTCTTTCGACCGCAATTACTCTTGCCCTGGTTCAATTTATGACGATCACTACCCTTGGAAAAACTTACGGGAAAGAACACAACTACTCTATTGATTCCAATCAGGAACTTCTGGCTCTAGGTGCTGGAAATATTATCAATGGCTTTTTTCAGGCCCTGCCATCATCAGCCAGCTTTTCCAGGAGCGCAGTCAATGCAGAATCCGGAGCCCGAACCTCTCTGTCAAATATTTTTGCCGCTCTGGTTGTAATTCTGACGCTTTTATTTTTAACGCCGATTTTTTATTATCTACCCTATTGTTCTCTGGCTGCTGTGGTGATTGTAGCTGGTATTAATTTGATCGACATCAAAGCTATTCGTTATCTTTACGAAACAAAAAAGCGCGATTTTTTTATTGCCATGTTCACATTTGTTATAACTCTTTTGATTGGAATTCAGGAAGGAATTCTGCTGGGGATAACGGCCTCATTGCTGGCAATACTTTATCGTATGAGCACTCCCAACGTTGCCGAACTAGGTCATCTTCCGGGCACTCGCTCTTTCAAGGACATTGAACGCTATTCTGATGCTGAACAGTTTGAAAAGATATTAATTTTAAGGGTTGATGCTTCTTTCTCCTTTGCCAATGCAGAATATTTCAAAGATAACATTCTAAAAAAATCAACAGGCCGGGAAGGGACAATTGAAGCTGTTATTCTGGACTGTAGCGCAATTAACGACCTGGACACAACAGCTTTAGAAGCCATGGGGAAAATTATCAATACTCTAAAAGAAAGAAAAGTTGTACTCTATTTAGCAGGTATTAAAGGACCGGTTCGCGATGTAATGAAAAAAGCCGGACTGTATGAAAATCTGGGCCCTAATAAACGAATATTCAGAACACCTTACAGAGCCATTCTCGATATTTTGTCTAATTGGCACGAAGCTTCCGGATCTGAATTACTGGGACACCATTATAAAGACACTGACAAATTTGTTGATAAAAAAGAAAAAGATATTGATCACACTCAGTATGAACCTGATGATAACACTTAGGTTACGCAAAAGGTGTGAATTTTTATAATGGATTAATTATCCCGGCCAAGCCACTTTGAAAAAGTAAGGTCCGATAAATAGTAAAACAAAATCAGTGTTGCTATTTATTAAAAAATCGATACATAGTTTTCTTTTCCGATTGCATTGCCTATTATACTTGGACAAGGATATATTTATAATCGCGGTTTTTACGAATAAATTTCTATTATTTAAAATTGCTTTATAATTAAAAAAAAGATAAAGAAGAACTCTGGAAGAGTTCAATATTAGTAACTGCCGATGGAATTGGTAGAAAGGCAAATCGGCAACCCCGCCTGTGCTTTGCGCAGGTGGGATTGGGTAAGAAGGATGCTGCTTTTATGCTCCGGGTTTCACCCGAAGTTAATCACATTGAACCCCATTCGTGGTTCTAGATTATTGCAATTAAGTAGATAAAATTCCATGATAATCTTTGGATTAAACTAGATTACAGAAATTATCAAAACAATTTCAACAGCTCTCACAAAAAACAACACCAGACAAAACTGTTATAAATCACTTTAGATGTAACAAATTTAGGAAAGTTTTTAAATTTTGCGATTATAGATTTTATTTACTGGAATCTTTTTTCTGCTTTATAACGCGAAAGACTTCTTCGCCTTGACGAGCCATTCTATATTTATTACGGACTACTTTTTCTATGTATTCAGGATCTGTTTTTAGCCTTTTAATCTCTTCTTTGAGAGCTTTTTGCTCTTTTTCAAGACGGACAATATTTTCTTCAAGCTGACTTTTTCTGCGACGCAATTTATAGACACTATACAATCCATAATCGCTGATCACAAAAAAAATGATCACAAATGCAATAACTGCAAGGAGGCCCAATAAATAAAAGAGCCTCCTTAAGTTATTATTGCTTCTGGTAGTAAAATCGGATGACATGATTTATTTAGATTTCAGAATCTTTTTACCCCAGAATAGGGCAGAATTGCCAAGTTCTTCTTCAATTCTCAACAATTGATTATATTTTGCAATTCTGTCGGAACGGCAGGCGGATCCGGTTTTGATTTGGCCGGTATTCATTGCAACAACCAGATCGGAAATGGTAGTATCTTCAGTTTCACCAGAACGGTGGGAAACTACAGCTGTCATGCCATTGCGGTGGGCCAGTTGAATAGCTTCCAGAGTTTCAGTCAGAGTACCAATTTGATTGACTTTGATCAGGATAGAATTTATAGCGCACTTATCAATTGCTTCTTGTAGAATTTTAGTATTGGTAACGGTCAGATCATCACCAACGATCTGAATTTTGTCACCAATTTTTTCCATCAAAATGCTCCAGCCATCCCAGTCATTTTCAGCCATGCCATCTTCAATTGATTTGATAGGATACTTGTCAACCAGCTCTTCATAATATTCAGCCATCTCTTCTGAAGTCAGATCTCTACCTTCGGATTTGAGTTCATATTTACCAGTATCAGCATTGTAAAATTCTGAAGATGCCGGATCAAGAGCAACGAAGATCTCTTCGCCAAACTTATATTTGGTTCTATCAACTGCTTCAGCAATAAATTCTATGGCTTCTTCGTTAGAATCGAGATCAGGAGCAAAACCACCTTCATCGCCAACTGCAGTGCTCATACCTTTTTCACTGAGAACATTTTTTAATTCATGGAAAACTTCAGCGCCCATTCTCAAAGCTTCTTTGAAACTCTGAGCACCGGCGGGAAAAACCATGAATTCCTGCAGATCAACATTATTATCAGCATGTTCACCACCATTCAGAATGTTCATCATGGGAACAGGCAGAACCCGGGCATTCATTCCGCCCACATATTTATAAAGAGCTTGACCTAAAAGGCTGGCAGCAGCTTTGGCAACAGCCATGGAAACACCAAGAGTGGCATTAGCCCCTAGTTTGGATTTGTTGTCAGTTCCATCCAATTCCAGAAGAGCATTGTCAATGTCAGCCTGATTTAGAACGCTCATACCCCGCAGTTCGGGAGCGATGATTTCGTTCACATTTTGAACAGCTTTGATAACACCTTTGCCATTGTAGCGATTTTCATCACCATCACGCAGTTCAATGGCTTCTTTTTCACCAGTAGAAGCGCCTGAAGGCACAATAGCCTGGCCCCAGCCGCCGCTTTCGGTCAAAACTTCGGCCTCAACTGTTGGATTTCCTCTGGAATCCAGTACTTCTCTTGCATGAATATCTAAAATTTGACTCACTTGTTTACCTCCTTTAAAGGTTAATAATATATCCTTAAATTTATAAAGCCGGCCTTTATTTGTCAACAAATCTCGTCAATAGTCAATCAATAAATGTGCGATTGGGCGCCTAATTTTTGGCATAACTGTTCTATAATTCTATGATTTTCCTTTTATTATTTATTTATTTTCAATTCACATGAAAAAATTCTTAATTTCCGGCATAATAAAAATTTGGAAATATTTTTATGGCCCTTGAACAAGATAGATCTTCTGAAAAGAATAGTATAAAAATGATCATGTTCCTGCTCTATCTATCTTTTGGCACTTTTTTTCCTATTCTCAGTCTTTATTTGACCAAATATTTACATTTCACTGGAACACAAACGGGCATCATCATGTCTATGTCTGCTGTTTCAGCCATAGTTGCTCCTATGGTCGGTAGTTTTATTGCTGATCGAATTATTTCTGCTGAAAAATTGTTTGCCATCTGTAATTTTGGTGGCGCAATTCTGATTTTCTATTTATCAAGGGTTACTACTTTCAAACCCTTTTTAATTGGTTACCTATTTTATATGATCTTTACCGGTCCCAATATACCATTATCCAATACAATCATTTTTCATCATATTGAAAATCGGGAACAGGAATATGGTAAATTGCGCATCTGGGGAACTTTTGGCTGGATTTCGGCCGCATTATTATTTGGTTGGGTCTGGTTGAGATTATATCAGGGAGCGCCTATGGAGACCAAACTGGGCAGCGCTCTAGTGCTTTCTTCTATAAGTGCTTTATTATGCGGTTTGATTACTTTGAGAATTCCGGAAACCCGGGCAAAGCAAAAAAACGATGCTCAAATATTTCCGGTCAAGGCTCTCAAAACTTTTCTCAAGCCCGAGGTCTTACTGCTTTCCATCTGCGGTTTTCTGGTTTTTTCTGCTGACCGTTTTTACTTTTTTGGTTCCGGTCCTTTTATGCAGGAACTGGGATTTAAAGAATCCAGTATTTTACCTGCTCTCAGTATTGGTCAAATAACTGAAATTATTGCCATGCTCAGTCTGGGCTGGCTGCTGTATAAATTCAAATTAAAAAGCGTTCTCATATTTGGGGCCCTGATCAATCTGATTCGTTATCTGATTCTATCATTCACAGCTACTAAATTACATTTTCTTTCCGGTGTTTTTCTGCATGGTCTGGCTTACACTCTGTTCTATTCTGTATCTTATATTTATCTTGATCGGCATACGAATCAAAAGGTTCGAGCCGGAGTTCATCAAATTTTCCGCATTATTACAGCAGGCCTGGGCAATATTGTGGGTAATTTTTCTACCGGAAGATCTTCTGATATGCTCGGAGTCCTTGAGAGCACTCCAGAAAATTATAAATTATTCTGGAGTATTCCAGCCGGAATCGTTCTAATTGCAATTTTGTCTCTATTGTTTTTAA
>JAIPJV010000161.1 GCA_021734005.1 Fidelibacterota bacterium | reverse complement strand
ACAAATGAGCTTAAAGAATATTTTTCTGACTTGCTTTATAAAGTAAAAATAGATGACACTCAGGGATTTGTTTATCTATTATTTGAGCATAAAAGCTTTCCTGATAAAGATGTTGGTTTGCAATTATTGGAATATTTACTCAGAATATGGCGGGCAAAACGGAAAAATAAACAAAATCTTCCACCTATTATCCCCCTTATAATTTATCATGGAGTTCAGGAATGGAATATAAGCAATAAGTTTTCTGACCTTATTAAGACTGATAAATTTTTGGATTATATCCCAGATTTTAAATATATTTTATATGATCTTTCAAAATTTGAAGACCATGAGATAATTGGAACTGATGAATTGAGAGCTCGTTTAACATTATTGAGATATATAAGAACAGAGAATTTTTTAAATAAATTTGCTAGTATGCTGGAAAAATATGATATTAGTTTTTTAAAACCTCTAGTAGTTTATGTGGCCAATGTAAGAGATGATGATATCGAGGAATTTCACAAAAAAATAAAAGCAAGATCAAAAATAGGAGGTGATGTTATGATGACTATCGCCGAACAGCTGGAAAAGCAGGGGATCAAAAAAGGTAAGAAAGAAGGAAAGAAAGAAGGAATAAAAGAAGGAATAAAAGAAGGTAAAAGAGAGGGGAAAAGAGAAGAGCAGGTTACGATTGCTAAAAATATGCTCAAAAATGAAATGAATATAGTAACAATTTCAAAAGTCACAGGTTTATCAATTAAAATGGTAAAAGATTTAGAAAAAGAAATTTCAACTAATGATTAAAAAATTTAATCGTAGGCTGCTTAATGAGTTAACTAATTTTTACAAGGTTATATTATGATGACTATCGCCGAACAGCTGGAAAAGCAGGGGATCAAAAAAGGTAAGAAAGAAGGAAAAAAAGAAGGAATAAAAGAAGGTAAAAGAGAGGGGAAAAGAGAAGAGCAGGTTACGATTGCTAAAAATATGCTCAAAAATGATATATGTATAGAAACCGTCTCAAAAATTACCATGCTTGAGGTTAAGACAGTGAAAAAAATAAAGGATCTATGCTAATTTATTTCCTGTCAATTTGAGTTTTAAATAAACATATAAAACCGATTATTGCAAAGGCCCCGATTAAAAACGGGGCCTTTTTAATATTAAATGAGCCTAACATTTAATATAATATTCATTATAAAAATTACGTGTGGTCTCTATTCCGGAATACTAATCCCTTCTTCCTTATACTGATTTAATTTGTTTCTGATAGTGCGGACGCTTACGCCCAGAATTTTTGCCGCTTTTGTGCGATTATTATCAGTTTGTTTCAGCGTTCGTAAAATTAGGCGTTTTTCCATCTCATCAATTGTGATAAAATCATCATTAACTTTATCATCATCCAGGTTGATAGGATGGGACTCCATGTCGAAATGTTTCAATTCCAGTCTATCATTTTTTCCGGAATATAATATAGCCCGCTCCATTAAATTCTCCAGCTGTCGAACATTACCGGGCCATTTCTTATTGGTCAGGATATCGATAACTTCCTGACTGACTTCCTTGCGATCATAATTATATTTTTCTTTGAACTTTTTAATAAAATGATTGATTAAAATTGGAATATCGCTGGGGCGATTTCTGAGTGGAGGAACTTTGATAGGGAAGACGTTCAGACGAAAATAAAGATCAGAGCGAAAATTATCCTCCTGAATCATCTTGCGAATGTCACGATTTGTAGTTGCAATAACCCGTACATTGATGGGAATATCTTTGGCACCACCAACTCTGGTTATCTCCTCTTCCTGTAAAACTCTGAGTAATTTGGCCTGCATTGAAATTGGGATCTCGCTAATTTCATCCAGCAGAAGCGTACCATCCTGGGCTTCTTCAAAAAGCCCTTTCTTTGTTTTAATGGCATGAGTAAAAGCGCCTTTTTCATGTCCAAATAGAGTGCTTTCAAAAAGAGTCTCCGGAATAGCAGCACAATTAGTCCGAATAAATGGCTTGTTTTTTCGATTGCTATAATTGTGGATTGCCTGAGCAATCAACTCCTTTCCTGTGCCACTTTCACCCTGCAATAATACAGGAGCACTACTATCAGCTACTACTTCGATCTGTTCGTAAATAGTGCGCATTTGCTTGCTTTTTCCGACCAAACGCTTGAATTTCTTCTCGTAGGAAAGTTCCTGCTTGAGCTTCTTATTTTCTTCTTTTAACTCGTAATTTTCAAAATAGCGCTCAATGCGGGAGGTCATTTGGGAAACTGAAAAAGGCTTGGTAATAAAATCGAAAGCACCTTTTTTTAGGGCGTCAACTGCGGTTTTGATTGTGCCATAGGCTGTTATAATGATGAATCCCAGATCTTCATTGATCTTCAAGGCCTTTTCCATTAAATCAATTCCGTCCAAACCAGGGGGCATGACCATGTCAGTTATCACCAGATCAAAATGCTGATTTTTGATGAAATTTAGCCCCTCTTTACCTGATTCAGCAATTTTGACTTCATAATTTTCATTGGTCAAAGAATCTTTCATAATAGACCTGATACCATAGTCATCATCGACGACTAATATCTTGTACATATTGTTTCACCTCGCTAATCAATAAACCCAATTCTTGGCCATTAATTTAAACATTTATTTAGAGTTAAAACAGGTATAATTGAAATCAAAATCAATAAGATACCTTATCTATCTAATAGAATCTACACAACTAAGTTAATAGTAATTAATGGTATACATTATTCATCAGAATAATCCTGATGTTTTTTGTAGGAATCCAGATAGCGATTCTTTGGTGATTTCTGAATTGCCTTATTCCCTTTATTTGTGGTTTTACCCATCAACTTTCTTATCTTAATCTGAAGTTCCTTATTATCCTGATGTAAAGATTTGATCTCCTCCTTGTATTTATTATTCTGCTCAATCAGTCTTGAGTATTTAACCGATCTTTTTAGAGACATGAGCACCTGTTCAATTTTGAAAGGCTTGATCAAATAATCAAAAATACGATCCTCCTGATTTTGCAGAGCATTTTTTACACTGGGATAACCTGTCATCAGAATAATGATGATCTCAGGAAGAAGCGATGATATCTGTTTACTTAATTCTACTCCGTTTACATCCGGCAATCTAATATCAATTAAAGCAAAATCAGGGTGCTGATTCTGAGTTTGGGCTAGAGCCTCTTTCGCATGTTGGGCTGTCTGGATCTTGTAGCCATGATTACCCAAATGGGCCTTGAGATAGTCAAGAATACTTTTATTGTCATCAACAATCAGTAAAGTTTTTGAAGAATCCTGCAAATTATTATCACTCATGTTTATTTTATAGTTGCTTGATTTTCGCTAAATAGACCGGATGTACTGTTGTAAAATTTGTGCTCCATACAGCTCATTATCTCTGAGAAATTTCTCCCATCACGGGGATAAGCCACCATAGCATATTCCAGCGATAAAATTGATTCTCCCTCGGCAGTTGTGTAAAGATCTTCAATAAGAGAACGAATATTGGCGCAAAAATGTTCAGCTTTAACCGGAGTACTTTCATAAAGCACAATAAAAATTGATCCAAAACCCTGCCACAGTATTTCCGAAGACTGAGGAACCTGATTTTCTATTGTTTCCTCTAGCTTTTGCTGAAATGTTTCATAATCATCGGCAATAGAAACACCATCTTTGAAGATAACTTTCATTTGAAGAAAATAGACATTGTGGTTTTCCTGCTTGGTTTTTTTGATTGAGCTCTCAATGATATTTTTTATAATGTACTCAATACTTTTGATACTAACCTGGTCTTTTTCTCGACTCACATTTTGTGTCAGAAAGACCGGTGCTATCTGAGTCGCCAAAATTTTGAGAAGCTTCAGCTCATCATCAAGCGACAAAGTTCTTGTATGCACATCAAAGACCAATAAATATCCAAATAGACTTTCCCGAAATGAAATTGGTATGAATAAGCAACTGGAAACCTGATCATCAACTGAATATTTTTCTCCGTCTATATCCAAATTTTGCTCAATGGATTCAATGATTGTGGCTTCATGCTTGTCCAGAGATTTTCCATTTATCTGACTATTTTCGTCGATATCTACATTTTCAATGAAAGTTTCCGGAAGATTTTGCGCACTATACATCTGATAATTTTTACTGTGATTTTTGCTTAATAAAATTCCAGCTTTTTTGATTTTTAGGCCTTCCGTGATTGTATCCAGAATCATGCTGATGATTGTATCAAAATCGGAAACCTGGTAAAGAATCGAACTAATATCAAAAATCGTAGTCACATAATTCAACATCTTTTTGATTTTGCGATTGAGGGCCTTGTTCTCTTTTTTCATAATTATCCGGTCAGCCGCCCGATCCACAATATTTTTGATTTTTTTGAACTCAAAGGGCTTGCGCATAAAATCATAAACACCATGCTGAATAGCCTCAATAGCTGAATCTGTGTCAGCATAACCGGTGATAATTAAAGCCAGAATATCCCTGTCAATTTCTTTGGCTACTTTAACAATTTCCATCCCTGAAACCTTGGGCATTTTTAAATCAGTGATCACCATATCGAAATGTTGGGATTTAAGCAATTCCCGGGCTTCTTCCGGATCGCTTTTTCCGGTTATATTATACCCGCAGCTATTCAAATAATGGGAAAGCTGGTTAACAATCATTTCTTCGTCATCGACTAAAAGTATCTTGATATCTTCTTTTTTCATTCTATTCCACCCTGCACTCTGATTATAATTTTTGGATACAAATATTATTGGAGTCCCGGTAAATTTTCACACTCTCATATTGTTGATCCAATTTATGTTGAAGATTACCCATATTGATCTCAACTTCGTTATAGATTTTTCCTCTTACAATGATCAATTTATCTTTGAAATCTTCATCAGTAATAGCATTGAGTTTATCTTTTTTATCTTCAATTGATTGGAGTTTCTCTTTCAAATTTTTGGCCTTATAGAGCAGATTTTTATATTCTTCCTGCTTTTTATCGGATAATTCATCTAAACGCTGGTTTAACAACTTTAGGAATTTGATTTTTTTGCTGACCAGTTCCAGTTCCGATTCTTTCTTTTTGGCCTGGTCAGAAAGTTCCTGCAATTCAGCATTGAATCGAGAGTAATTAAAATTGATGCCAATCTCCGTTTGTACATGATTTTCAGAACCAATTTCCTTAACCTCAATACCATCTTCGCTATAGATTTTTCCGCCCCGCAGCAGACCTTCATTGCGCAAAGAAACTACCCGTTCACCAGCATAGATTTCACTATTGATAGCATAATGTTCAATGAA
>JAIPJV010000160.1 GCA_021734005.1 Fidelibacterota bacterium | reverse complement strand
AGATGCAGTTCGATCGGAAAATGCAATAGATTACGTTGGTGATAGTTATACCAGTTTTGGAAATGATGGGCAGCATTTGAATAGCTCGGTCAATTATAGTGGTAATCGGGCTGTCCGTGATGAAGTTGCCAATGCGCTGTATAATGCTTCCGATCATTTGCCAGTTTATGCTGAATTTGAAATCTCAGCAACAGATCGAATAGGTCCTGATTACCGTCCCCAGAAATTCGCTCTTTATCAAAATTATCCGAATCCCTTTAATTCCAGTACAACTCTGGAATATTTTGTACCAACAAAAGGCGAGGTGGAAGTGAATATATATAATTTGACCGGAAACATCGTGACAACTATTCAGCGTCATCACAATTCTTCCGGCCAGTACTCATTAAATTGGGATCCGAAAGATGAAAATGGGAATTATTTAAGTAGCGGTATTTATTTTTATCAAATTCGATTTAGTGATTATTCTTCACAAATGCGAAAAATGATTCTGATGAAATAAGCTGTTGTCTATTCCAGGTTTTCTTTAATTTCATCAATTTTCCAGGGCAGAATTATCTTGCCGGGCTGATTCAATTCTTCCCGAACCCGCATTATAACAATACCCAGATAGCGATCCATACCTTCTTTTTCATTAACCCATTGGTCATAAGGAGTATCAAAGGTGGTCATCTTACTATTAGATGATTCCCGAATATATTTATCGCCATTTTTTTCTGCTATCATCAACATATGGGCTGAGAAAATGCTATCTTTGTCGGCGAAGATCAAGGACAGAATATCACCAGGCCGGGTTTTGTCTTTGATATCCATAATAGATTCTTTAGGAATAACATCAATGGTCATCACTCTATCGGGTTTAACATAGCGCAGATCTTGAATACCTTTATCCTTGAAAAAATGTTTGTGGGAAATTGTGCGGGTAATTGATACAGTTTCGTCACCACCGACCTCAGATGTTACATCATTTAATAGCCAGCTGTTTTCCAGTCGCCAATCAGCTATTGTGTAGTGATTCCGGGTTCGCATGCCAATTATTCCATCTTTGTAGCGGATATTTTGCAGGTTATTGAAAAAATTATCCCAGCTATCTGAAATAGCTAAGGCCAGAGTATGTTCACAAAAGACCATGCAATTGGTCTCATCAAAATTGACCAATGGCCAGGGCTCATAAAGAGCATAAGGGCCATCACCTGCACATTTTAATTTGTAAGGCATACCTAAAAAGGCTTCTGAATAATAATTAATCCGCTCCGAAATTGTCATATTTCTTTGACTGACAACCTGAAGCATAGAATCGATTTGCATGTTGGTCATATTATAAATTTTTTGCTGAGGTGCGGAATCTTTGCCGCAATGGGGTAATAATCCCACAAAAATGACCAAAACTATTACGGGAATTGCAAATTTGATTTTTCTCATATCAACCTTTCTTTTTTTAATGGTTCAAAAAAAGAGGAGTAGTCAAACAAACTCCTCCTCTTTTATAGTAATTTTTTCAAGTTCTGCAATTTCTAATGAATCCAGATAATCTATCATTTTTTAATGAGTCCACTTTAACCTAGAAAATTCATCAAAATTCATTTTCTACACTCCGGGCCGAATAATCCCTTCGGGATTATCGGGATTAACCTTAAAATTATGCATAACCCCAGAAAACTCAGTTTTTACAAGACGGAGGGTCTAAAACTCTAATTACTAGAAAATTAATCTCAATTTTTTGCAGGGTTATGCATAATCCAGGTTAAAAAGGGTATAAACCAGTCATATTGAGCGGAGTCGAAATATGTTCTATATTTTTTTCTCGTCAAAGGTTAGACTCCTCTCACCATGATTTTTTGTGATCAGACACCTTTTTAAAGTGGACTTAATGATTAGTTGAATAGCTTACTTCTTAATTTAAGTACAGTTCCCGGTCTTACTTTTTGCTGATTCTTATCAAGAATCTCTTTATTATCACGGTAGATAACAATCCAGGAATAGGGATTGCCATATTCTTGGGCAGCAATTGACCACAATGTTTCACCATTGCCTACTTCATAATTGTAAAATTCATATTCAAGTTTATTGGCATTTTCGGCCGGGACTTTTTTCAGTTCCAGTTCATTGAATGGATAGATCACATCAGGATTATCACCTATAATTTCTCTATTCCAGTTCCAGATATCCCGCCATTTTGAACTATTATCATACATCTGGTTGGCAATTTTGACTAAATAATCATTTGGCTTGGTCATGTATTGGAGCATTTCATAGTAATTCGATTCAATTTCTTGTTCTTCTTTTTCTTCAATTTTTACAGCCTCTTCCTTGGCTTCCTTTTTTGCCTTCTCAACTATTTTTTTCTCAGTCTCTTTTTCTACTGCTTTTTCCGTTTTTCTGGCTTTTTCCGCTTTTTCTTCAACAACGGCAACTGTGTCTTCTGCTTCTTTAACTTCTTCTACCATTTCAACTTCTTGTCCAATACCAACAGTATCTTCTTCCTCAATATCCGGTTCTAATTCCATTTCCTCTTCCGTCTTTTTTTCTTCTTTTTCGACCTCTTTTTCAATTTTTGAAGATGGGGGAGGTGTTGGCTTCTCTTTTTTGGCTCCGAGAGCAAAGGATAGACCAACTTCGAAGTTTAAATAGGTATCCAGGCCGCTACTGCCATCGATATCTTCGCTATTTGGAATATTATAATTTACGGCTGGGACCAGATCAATTTTTTCAGATAATGCTATATTGGTCCCAATACCGACACTGAACATACCGTCAAAGTACCTGTCCGGAAGGCCATTCTCCTGAGTAAAGGAAAAAGGGCCTAGGCCGGCACTAATAAAGGGGCTGAAGGAGGCCTCCGGCACGAAAAAATATTTACTGCGAAGCGTAGCATACAAAATACTGTTCTTCAATTCCGGCGTATAATCAATATTAACTTGATTGTAGCCAAGATTAAGACTTAGTGCAAAACTTCTGGTAAGATTGTAATCCATAAAGCCACAAAATCCTAAACCAAGATTACCGCCAGCATGATTGTCAGCAAGAGGGGCTATGAATAAATTACCACTTCCTGCCAATCCTATCTTTACTTTGGATTTCCAGCAGGATTTGGTCCCCTCTTCCCCCGTTTCGCCTGCCAACATAAAATTAATTAGCAAAAGCGATAATAAAATCACGATTAATTTTTTCATAACATCCTCCATGACTTGGGTTTAATACATAGTTGTGATGTAAACCTAAAAAATCCCTCATATACTATTTTGATAAAGATAGTAACCATAAAACCATTTAATAATTTCTATAAGTAATCTAATATACGACCATTAAAAAAAAATATCAACAGGTAAAATCAATTATAATAATAAAAATTAAAAAAATAGCCAAAATAAACTGTTTAATCATTGAAAATGAGAAGATTATATATAATCAAGACCATCTATATGTAATCAAAAAAAATAATCTGAAATTATTTATTATTAGTAGATTATAACAAGGCTATTTTAATGTTTTAAACCCGTTTTAAATGGTATTTAAAGGCCTTTTAAAAATTTAAAAATTATTACAATTTTTTGTATTTGATGACAACAAATAATAATTTTATGTTTCTAAAAAGTGCTGAAGTGAAAGAGAGGTGTATTTATTTTTTTTGTCAGATATTTATGAGTAACAGAGTGAAAAGTCCTTACAAAATTATTAAATTAACACTCATATAAGGAGAATAAGATGCAGTCTGTATTGAAATTTAAAAATGTTATCATATTTTTAATTTTAGTGCTATCTTCCGGGTCAATTTTGTCAGGTCAAGAGGCAATTTTGGTAAGAGGCGAATGGCCAGGTAGAGTTGCTCAGCGCAGCTTTAAAGTTAATAAAAAATCTGATTGTGAGATCAATGGTAAAGGTGTTTTAATAAAGCGCCCAGGACGGGATATCATTAGCTATGGATGGATACTGAACAATAATACAAAAAAAGTTGTCTGGAATTCTCTGCAAAATGATAAAGATTACTATCAGGAAACAAATTTTCGCTTTGACGAGGATATTACTCTTGAGAGCGGTGATTATACACTCTATTTTGCAACTGTTTACAATGAAGAAGGAATTGAAAGTGAGAATTTTGATCTCAGCAAAGTCTTCGATGAAGTAATCGAAAGTATAAGGCGTAAAGGCAATATTGACTATTATAGACTATACCTGGAAGTCAGATCTGATGATGCAAATCTGGAATCTCTGGAGAATGTCTCTGATAGCCAGAACAATCAATATGATATTGTGAAAATTTTACAAGTAAATAGAAATGAATACAAAAAGCAGAAATTTACTCTGAAAAAGGATACAAAAATCAATATTCATTATACAGGTGAGCGCAAGGATGGGCAGGATTATGACTATGCCAGGGTTTATGAATTGAGAACCCATAAAGTTGTCTGGCCCGATCAGGAAACATTATACAAACATGCTGGAGGTGCTGAGAAAAATAAGAAAGCTTTCCAAACAATAAACTTACCGGCTGGCAATTATGTTGTCAGTTATGTTACTGATGGCTCTCACGCTTATGACAGCTGGAATGGCTTGCCTCCCAATGAACCGGGTAGATGGGGAATAGTAGTTTCTTGTAAAAAATCTGACAGCGATAATGTTTCTGATAAAGTTGCCGAATTCAATCCACTGGTTGATCTAAGAGGAGCAGGTAATAATGATAACTTGTCCCAGGGCTTTGAAATCAATCAGGATATGGATCTCAGATTACTTTGTCTTGGCGAATTTATTGATGAAGCCTATGATTACGGCTGGATTGAAAAAGCCGGCACTCATGAAAAGATCTGGCAACTGGACGATCGCAATTCAGAACCTGCGGGCGGTCATAAGAAAAATGTAAAATTCAACGACATTATTCACTTTGAAAAGGGGCAATACGTATTGCATTATGTTTCTGATGATTCTCATTCCTATTTGGCCTGGAATGAAGCTCCGCCTTATGAACAGGAATTATGGGGAATCAGCCTGTGGCCATTGGAAAAATCTGATACAAAATATGTTAAACTATTTGATGCTGATGAAATGGAATCAGAAAATATCATCGTTGAAATATGCCGAGTTGGCGATTCCCGGGAAATTTCCAGAGATTTCCAGATCAAAAAGAGTGGCAAAGTCAGAGTTTATGCTATTGGCGAAGGCAAAGCTCACAGAATGTATGATACTGGCTGGATAGAAAATTTGGATAATGGAATTGTTGTCTGGGAAATGACCTACCGTAAAACTGAAAATGCTGGAGGCGCTTCCAAGAATCGTATGTATAATGG
>JAIPJV010000159.1 GCA_021734005.1 Fidelibacterota bacterium | reverse complement strand
CAACAAATACAAACCGGAGATAATGATTGCCAGCGCTACAACTACAGGCCGAACAATTGCTCCGGCTGTGGCCATCAATTGCCATGCAGGTTTAACTGCTGATTGTACTGGCCTTGATATTGATGAAGAAACCGGCAATTTGATTCAAACCCGTCCTGCTATTGGCGGGAATATTCTGGCCACAATCAAAACACCTAATCACCGTCCCCAAATGGCTACAGTACGGCCTCATTCCAATCAGCCTTTAGAAAGAGATCCTGACCGCACGGGTGAGATTGTTCATGAAACCGTTGATGAAGAATTATTTGAAAGCCGCATCAAGCAGACCGATTTCAAACCGATTGAGGAAGAAGGCGGCAATATTCAGGATGCCAATATAGTTGTTGCTGGTGGCAAAGGCTGTAAAAAAGAGGAAAACTTTGAATTAATTGAGAAACTGGCTGAACTCCTGGATGGCGCTGTTGGTGCATCCCGAGAGGCAGTTGATCTGGGCTGGATTTCCTATCCTCATCAAGTTGGCCTGAGTGGCAAGACAGTTAGTCCCAAACTATATGTTTCAGCCGGAATTTCCGGAGCGGTTCAACATCTGGCCGGAATAAAAACTGCTGAACATATAGTTGCTATTAACAATGATCCTGAGGCTCAGATATTCACAGTTGCTGATTTTAGTATTCAGGCTGATATGTTTCAGGTCCTGCCTATGTTGATAGAAAAACTGCAGAATCACGAGTAGAATAAAACCATAAATTTTAACAGGGAAAATATATGTCTAAATATAATAAGCTGACAAAAGAAATGGTTGCTGAACTTCAACAGATTGTTGGAGATCGGAATGTAATTTATGATGATCAGGGAAAATTGGAAACCTATTCCCATGATGAGGTCAATGATGAGCAATACGCCCAAATGCCGGATATTGTAATAAAACCTGAGAATGCGGAAGAAATTTCAAAAATAATGAAGCTGGCTAACCGGGAAAATGTACCCGTCACTCCCCGGGGAGCAGGTAGTGGCCTTTCCGGCGGTGCTGTTCCTGTAGAAGGGGGAATTGTCTTGTCGCTGGAACGCATGGATAAAATCATTGAAATTGACGAGGATAATCTGATAGCAGTTGTAGAACCGGGAGTGATTACCAATGAGATCAATGAATTAATAGCAGAAAAAGGTCTCTTCTACGCAGGTTATCCCATGAGTGTGGAAAGCTGTTTTATCGGCGGTAATGTCGCTGAAAATGCTGGCGGAGGCCGGGCTGTCAAATATGGAGTGACCGGGCGCTATATTTTGGGACTTGAAATGGTGACACCGGAAGGAGAGATCATCCATCTAGGTGGAAAGCGAGTCAAAGATGTAGTTGGTTACGATCTGGTTAAGTTGATGGTTGGTTCGGAAGGCACGCTGGGAATTTTCACAAAAATATATCTAAAACTCCTGCCCTTGCCTCAGCATACTGTCAATTTATTGGTTTTATATGAAGACATTGAAACTGCCATTAAACAGGTGCCCCCTATCTTGACTGACAGTAAAACTCTGCCTACAGCAATAGAATTTATGGACAAGGAATCGGTTTTACTGGTCTATAAATATCTGAATGAGCATCTTCCCCTAAAAGGCGCTAATGCCATGCTATTGATTGAATTGGACGGCAGTGATGAAGATGTTATCGAAAAAGCCTATCATGATATAGGTGATAAATGTCTGGAAAATGGAGCCCTTGAGGTCTATGTTGCCAATAGTGCTACTACCAGAGAACGAGTCTGGCGGATTCGCCGAAACATTCCCGAAGCCATTCAGACCTATTCTGAGTATAAAAGTTCTGAGGATATAGTTGTACCGATCGCCAATATTCCTGATTTTTTGATCAAAAGCAGGGAAATTGCCAAAAACAATGGTGTAGATATATATTGCTTCGGCCATGCTGGTGATGGCAATATTCATTCTACAATTGTCAAAAGGTCTGAAATGGAAAAAGCAGAGTGGGATGAGCAGCTGGAAAAAACAAGAAGTTTGATTTTTGAAGAAACTGTCAAAATGGGCGGTACTATTAGTGGCGAACATGGAATTGGTAATAAGAGAAAAAAATATATGAAAAACATTATGAAACCGGCTACTCTGGAATTAATGAGGCGGGTTAAACTCGCTTTTGACCCCAATAATATTTTAAATCCCGGTAAAATATTTGATACCGGAAATGATGAATAAATTGGGAAAAGATAGACTTTTGATAGACGACTATACAAAAATAATTTGCATAAGAAAAATTAGTTTAGTATATTTGTATGTACAATTAAACCAATGGAGTTCATTATCACTATGATAGTTGATCGCAATAGTCCCATCCCTTTATATTTTCAATTACAAACCTGGTTACAGGAACAAATTGAACAGGGCGTTTTTAAACCTGATGATAAAATTCCAACTGAAGAAGAACTGGTTGAAATTACCGGTTTAGCCCGGGCTACCATACGAAAAGCAATAACTAATCTGGTCAATATGGGCTATTTAAGAAGGAAACGGCGTCTGGGTACTTTTGTAGAACATCGTTCCGAGTCTGATGATTCCCAGGATATAGTTGGCATTATTGTACCTGATATCAGAACTGGCTACACTCCCGAATTGGTGCGAGGTATTGAAGATGAGGCCGCCAATAATCGGTTGAGCACAATTTTGTGTAATACAGATGACCTTTATTTCAAGGCCAATTTTCACGCAGATCGTTTAATCAGTAATTCTGTATGTGGAGTTATCTTTGTCCCTACAGCCGCATCTGATGATAAAAATAGGCAGATAGTTGAACAATTCACCCAAAGAGATATTCCTGTGATTCTGGCTGACAGAACTATTGAAGACACTGAACTCGACTATGTAACTACTAATAATTTTGAAGGTGGCTATCAATTAACAAAGTACCTTATTGATAAAGGTCACAGTAAAATCGGCATTACTTTGAGTACCCTTTTTAGTACAGAACGTGAGCGCCTGGAGGGCTATAAGCAGGCTTTGAAAGATGCTGGTATTGATCCTGATCCCGAATTCATGCAACTGCATAATGGGCCTTTTTCCGAAGAACATTATATAAAACATGTCAATATTTTGCTGGGAAAAACAGATGAAATATCGGCTATATTTGCCGGACATGATCGGATTGCTTACTTGATCTATTCGGCGGCCAAAGATATGGGGATTTCAATACCGGAAGACATTTCTGTAGTTGGTTATGATGATCTCAATCCGAATTATTCTAATCTCATGCCTCTGACAACTATGCATCAGCCAATTTATGAGATGGGTCAGGAAAGTCTAAAAATTCTCATGTCCAGAATAAAAGGAGGAGAGAATTCCACAGAACAGAAAGTTCTAAAGTCCCACCTGGTTGAAAGAGATTCTGTCTGTTCTTTACAGAGAGAATAGATTCTAGATTAAGATTAAAAATTTGAGGAGGAGGGGAATGAAAAGTCAGATTAATGTGGGCCTGATTGGAACCGGAAGATTGGGTAGTATGTATGCAAAGTTTTTGTCTCAGAGAGTCCCGTCAGCAAATCTTGTTGCCGTAGCGGATTTGATCCCTGATAAAGCACAAAGAGTTGCAAAAAAACATGCTGTTCCAAAGTGGTATGATAACCACCAAGATCTCAATGTTGACAAAGATGTGGAGGCTGTTATAATAACAGCAACAACTTCCAATCACAAGGAAATTGTAATTGATGCGGCTCAGACCGGAAAGCCTATCTTTTGTGAGAAACCGATGACTTTGACTCTGGAAGATGCTCGGGAAATGAAGGAAGCTGTTCAAGCGGCAGGAGTTTTTTATCAGCAGGGGTATATGCGACGTTTTGACAAAGGATTTGCAGCTGTGAAACAAAAAATTGAAGAGGGCGTGATTGGAGAACCAGTTGTTTTTCGGGGTTCATCCCGGGATCCATTTTTGCCTGAATTAGATTATTTGCTACCGGAAAATAGTGGTGGCCAGATTCTTGATATGGCTATCCATGATTACGATATTGCCCGCTGGTATATGGGCGACATTCACACTGTCTATGCTATCGGTGGTGTGCTTGCTTTTCCTGAAGTGAAAAAGACCGGTGATACTGATAATGTTGTCATGGCCTTTACCTTTCAAAGTGGCGCACTGGGTGAAATTGACATAAGCCGGAATGGTGTCTACGGTTATGATATTCGAGCGGAAGTCCTGGGAACTAAGGGAACTTTGAAAGCTGGATATCTGCGCGATACTCCTGTTCTGGTCATGACTAAAGAGGGCGTAACCCATGATGTTGTTCCCTATTTTCCTCAGCGTTTTCGCGAGGCCTATGTAGAACAACTCAAAGATTATATTGATAATTTACAAAGTGGTTCAGAACCTATGATAGGAATTGATGACGGTATCTATGGTCTCAAAGTAGCTGTTGCAGCTACTGATTCTTTGCATGAAAACAAAGTAGTCGATGTTAGCAAATATTAGCCTGATTAATTCATGACTCCTACAAAAATAGTAGTTAATTACATGATAAATATATATTTAGATATCACCTATGAAAAAACTCAGTTTTTGGGAGTCATTAATTAATCTAAGGTTAATCCCGAAAATCTCGAAGAGATTATTCGGCCTGTAAGGTGAAAAATGAATGATAATGAATTTTTCAGGTTAGTTGTCAAATTTTATTTACACTGATAGAATTAAAAAGGGAATTAAATAAATTTTTAATTTATACTTTAAGTTGATAGAAAAGGGAACTGAGATATAATTAGTATTTTATTGAGGAATTCTTTTAAAAAATTTTTTGAAAATAATTGTATATTCAATTAAACATAAAAACATTAACGGAGTCATATTATGAGAACATTAACTTTGAACGCTACCTGGGATCCCCGGCAGGAATATAAACCGGGCTCCAAGGATATTGAAGGTAAATTAACCTATCAGGGCAGTAAAGTCTGGCGCAATCCTTTTGTTGAGATAGTTGAAAAAGATGTACCACAACCCGGTCCAACTGAAGTCTTAATCGAAGTTCAGGCCTGTGGAATTTGCGGTAGTGATGTTCATATGTTGCAAACCGATGATGATGGCTACATCTATTATCCCGGGTTGACGGCTTTTCCCGCCACACTGGGCCATGAATTCTCCGGCAAAGTAGTCGAAGCTGGATCAAAAGCCATTAACAAAAGAACAGGAAAGCCCTACAAGGTTGGCGAAGCTGTTTGTTCCGAAGAAATGATGTGGTGTTCCTATTGTAAACCCTGTGCTGATGGTTTTCCCAATCATTGTGAAAATTTACATGAAATTGGTTTTT
>JAIPJV010000158.1 GCA_021734005.1 Fidelibacterota bacterium | reverse complement strand
ATGCCATTGGGATCCTCGCCAATCAATCCGCTGGGATGAGCACCAATCGGATTAAAATATCTCAGAAGGGCAACATTCCAGTCCTGATCAGCATTTTGTAGATCCTGGAGAATTGTTTCCATCATTAGTTTTGTTGAACCGTAGGGATTGGTTGTAGTAACAGGAAAATCTTCTTTAATAGGAACAGAATCAGGATCACCATACACAGTTGCTGAAGAACTGAAAACAATATTCTTTACATTGTGTTCCTGCATAACCTCATAGAGAATCAAAGAGCCGGAAACATTATTATGATAGTATAGTAAAGGTTTTTCAACGGATTCGCCAACGGCCTTAAGTGCGGCAAAATGGATGACTGCATCGAAATTATATTTGCTGAAAACTTCATGGAGAGATTTTTTGTCGAGTATATCAACCTGGTGAAAAGGAATTTGTTTACCTGTGATTTTTTCGACTCGCTCCAGTGAAACCCGGCTGGAATTGATAAGATTATCAACAACCACAATATCATGATCATTTTCAAGTAATTCAACACAAGTGTGACTGCCAATATATCCTGCGCCCCCTGTTACTAAAATTTTCATTATTATTTCTCCTTATCCTGATATTACAAAAATTATATGAAAGAAAATTTATTTTTAATTTCTCGGAAATACAATGTATATTAGAATCCTGTTTAAATTGATTAACTGAATTTATATTTTATAAAAAATTTTATGATTGATAGAAATAATATCAGCAGCCGTAAAAGAGAACATCTCAAGATCGCAGTATCAAACAATGCAAAATATCAGGAGTTGACAACCGGGTTTGAAAACTATCGATTTGTGCATTGTTCCTTACCGGAAATAAATTTTTCTGATGTTTATGTAGCAACTGAATTTTTAGGTTATAATCTTTCCTGCCCCATGATTATCAATCCCATTTCAGGTGGAGAAAAAAACGGGAAAGCACTCAATCGTGATCTCGCCAAAATAGCTGCTCGCCAAAAAGTCGCTTTATCTCTGGGAAGTATCAGGCCTGCTCTAGAAAATACAAAAACTCTGGAAACCTACCAGGTCGTTGTTGATCATACCAAGAATGTTCCTTTGATAGGTAATATTGGATGTTTGCAGCTTAAAAATTTGGATAAATATGATCAAATATTTTCTATTTTCGAAAAACTACAAGCTGATGCAATTTCTGTGCATTTAAATCCTCTGCAGGAGGTTTTGCAACCTGAGGGAGGTACAAATTTTGAAGGTATCCTCGAATCTCTGGAAAAATTTATTAATAATAGTGATCTGCCCGTGATAGTAAAAGAAGTCGGCTTTGGAATGTCTTCACAGGTAATTCAAAGATTATTAGATATTGGATGTGAATGGATTGATATTTCAGGCAGTGGTGGCACCAATTGGGCCCGAATTGAAGCGAAACGCATTACTAAAGCAGAAGAAAGAGCTGTGGCCCGAGAATTTGGAGAATGGGGAATATCTACTGCTCAATCTTTAATTAATGCTCATGAATATAAAAAAAGTCGATTAATCGCATCAGGTGGTCTGGACTCTGGTATACAATTCGCAAAGGCACTCGCTCTGGGCGCTGATCTAGGCGGTATTGCAGGTTCTGTTTTGCGAGGCTGGGATGAAAACGGGGCTGCTGGTGTCGATAATCTAATAGAAAATTATAGAAAAGTTTTGAAAATTTGCTTATTTTCTACTGGAATTAGAAATATACAGGATTTTTGTTATAATTCCGATATTATCAAAGAAATTGAATAATAACTAGGGGGCAAGCATGAAGAATCGCAGAACTAGATATTTAATGAAATTGGCCCTAGGTTTTGTGTTATCAGCCTATTTCCTGCTGGCTGGAGATTATGAATTTAAAATTGCTTATACAGGCTCCAGCCAGGGACGCATTGGCCCCTGCGGTTGACCTTCTAACAAGCTCGGCGGTCTGGCCGGGAGAGCAACATTACTGGATAGTCTGAAGAGGATAAATGATAATTTTTTGGTTCTTGAGGCGGGAAATTTTAGTCTTAGTTCCCCGAACCTTTCTGGTGAACGGCTTAAAAATAGATTAATAAAATCACGGTTTATTGTTAAGACTTATAATTTGTTACCTTATGATGTAGTCAATGTCGGATTGAATGAGGTCACAGGCGGACTAGATTTTATGAAATACATAAAGAAAACTGCTCGTAAATACGAGCCTATTTCTGCAAACATAATAGAAAGTAAAACTCAGAAGCCCTTTTTTAGGCCTTATTATGTCAAGAAGGTGGGTGGCAAAAAAATTGGGGTTATTGGACTATCTTCTGATCCAGGCAAGAAACTTCCTGGAATTGAAATCAAAGATCCAATTGAAACTTTGAATAAAAATATTGTTCAACTTGAATTTGTAAAAAAAGTTGATTTTGTAGTTCTTCTGGCTGCTCTAAACCAAAAAGATTATGAAAGATTAAAAGAAGTAAAAATTCCTGTTGACCTGGCCCTAATGGCCTTACATCGGGGCAGAAGCCGCTATCTATCTGAAATTCAAGGTAAAATCATTGCTCGGGCGGGAACAGAAGGTAAGTATATTGGAATGGTTTCCGCTAAAGTAAAAGATTTTGATAAAAAATTGAGTGATATATCCCGCTCCGCATATAAAAAATCTTTTATTGAAAAAAGATTGAAAAGCTATGAAAGATCGGCTGGTGATAAATCATTAGATGAATATTTTGCGGATAAACCTTCGGCCAGAAGGCTTTATAACAATATGCTCAATAATCGTAATAAACTGGAAAAAGAAATCGAATCAGCAGTTAATCCAGTTGATTTCAAATTAATACCCATTGAATTGACAATACCTAATAAACCGGATGTTCAAGCAGCAATTGAGGAGTTTAAGAATAAATAATTGATTGGTTATTACACTAGAAATATTTTTGATAAATTTAGGTTGGGAGGATATCTAGTTAAGTTTTTTTAATAACTCTGGATTTTGGATGAGACCAGATAAGCACACTTAATTGATGAGAAAAATTTCTTGATAAGTGTCTTGTTAGAGCATAAATTTAGTTGATTTTTGAAAGGGGCTGTAGTTCAGTTGGGAGAGCGTCCCGAAAGCGTTCGGGAAGGCAAGGGATTTTAGGATTAAAAAATATTTGATAAGAGAAATTAATTGATGAGTTTACTGTCAGAACATAAATTTAAGTGATTTTTAAAAAGGGGCTGTAGCTCAGTTGGGAGAGCGCGTGAATGGCATTCACGAGGCCAGGGGTTCGAGCCCCCTCAGCTCCACAAACATGTCATATTACTTATACATATTGCAGAGCAAGAAAAACGGTCGTTTCTATATAGGTCAAACCAAAGATATCGAGGATCGACTCCAGCGTCATAACGCCGGTCACAGCAAATCAACTAAACCTTATCGTCCATGTTGTTTTTCTAATTTATACCCTATGATTTTAATTGAAATTCCCCTAATTAATAATATTCCAGAATTAAATATAATTAATACTAAGGGAAATTAAGAGTTGATGACATTGAATAAAAAGGAAGAGATACTATTCCGCTATACCCTGAGTTAATTGGGTAATATAATTTTCCTTATCTATCTCGTAAAACCATTTTAATTGGGCTGCACAACTGGCCCTATCAAACCCGGTTATCTTAAAAACCGACACATAATATTTGGGTATATTACCATTGATCTCTTTGATCTCCTGCTCAAACTTTTTTAATTCTTCATCATGGCAGATCATTTCAATAGTTTTAATCTGAGAATTATAACCGAAACCAGCGACAATTATGTAATTTTCATTTTCCAGACCGGGCAGTTTTGCCAGGATAGATAAATCCACTACATAGCGATTCACATCCCAATCATGTCTGGCCTTTAAAGTGGCAGAAGAATCCTGATCTATATACCTAAAATTGCCCTGCCAATCCGGTAGAGTTTCATATTCAATTGGCAAGGGCTCAATCAAATCTGACAGAGACCTCAAATTTTTAAATTCTCCTACATAAATAACATTCTTATTCTTGATATAATTTATATCGATTTCCGTGGTAAAATCTATATCCATTTCTTTATCATAAGATAGGAATATTCTTTGTAGATCGGCAATATTAAAAATACTGTTATGAGGCAATTCGCCTAAAACCCATTTATCTAGGTCTCTATTGGGGTGATTTCTCTTGAATTCTGTAAATTGTTCTTCATAATTAATCACATAATCCTGGATTCTCCTATCCCTATCTAAAGTTTTATCATACTCATGGAAAACAAAAAAATCGCCTACAACAACTTTTGAATTATATCTGTTGTTAAAAAAGGTATTCCATAGTTTATGGTTTTTACTAATATCACTTATTCTTTTCTGATTATTAACATTTACATCATTAAAGATAATATAAACCAGGGCTAAAATTACCAGGAATGATAATATAAAAGTCGCATTTCTGAATATTTTATATTTTTTGTTATACTTTTGGGGAGGATTATTTTTATCAGTGCCCCCATTATCACTATTATCCCCAAATTCAATATGGTAACTACCTTTTGGTATTGTAATCTTAAGTGGGTCTTTTTTGCCTTCTTTTTTATAATACTCTTTTAATTTGCGCCTAAGACGATAAAAATAGACCCGAATAATGGTATCATGTCCCGGATCAAAATCCTTATCTTTATTAAAAACATCAAAAGCAACTTCCATTTCTGTGGGAACTTTATCCTTTTTATAGCACTCATATAAATATTTGAGTATCTTGCTATAAAAAACACTATTGGAAAAAATTACACTGGAACATATCTTGTCGATTAATTTTTCTTTATCTATTTTATTTTCTGTCATGTAAGGTCACCAGACCAGTCAAGTATTAGCTTTGATTTTGGGCGTTTAAAAAAAATATACATTCCTATAAATTACGAGTAAAAGGAGCTAACACGTTCACAAATGTGTTAACTAGCCCTACGGTTAAAATAATTCGAAATATCCAAATTGTCAATGAAAATTAATCATTAGTCAATAGTCTTGCTCTTCCAGATTATTAAAAATATAATATCTATTGTTAACGCTATCTGCCATTTTAAGCAGTCTTAATAGATTAATTTAACATAGTGTAACATATAATATTATTTGGGAAAATGCTATTAAAATTCCGATTTTATCAAGATCTGTTATAAAATCTGGCAATAACTGTATTTTGCAAGATAAAAATCTAGCTCTTTGCAAGAAAAAAGTGTAGCTGTTGCAAGATAAAATTCTAGCTGCATATTTACTTTCCTTGATTTTTTATCATTGAATTTTTCAATCGGTAACTTTCTCCAGTAAATATT
>JAIPJV010000157.1 GCA_021734005.1 Fidelibacterota bacterium | reverse complement strand
AGCATGCCGATGTACAGGGAAAACACTGGACAGAGTACAATGAGACTCTTGATCTGGAGCCTGTAGAATATTCCCAAATTAATGAAGAAGGCGATATTCGGATCAAACAGGGTGATGAATACTGGGATGCTGGAGATGAGCCTCACTGGTATGACTACAGTTCTGATAATTTTAATATTGATGCGGATTTTACTTATCAACCTGGAAATATGCATCGTTTTAAAGCCGGTTTGGAAACTCGCTTCACTAATATGCAACTCATAGATATTTATAAGCCCTGGATTGGGACGAGTGGTCTTGGACAAAGCTGGGATAAATATAAAGTCAAACCTGTTAATGGATCCTTTTATGCTCAAGATAAGATCACCTTCGAAGGTATGATTGTAAATGCAGGATTACGCTATGATTACTGGTTTCCCGGTCAGTATGTAGAAGATGCTATCAACAACGAAGATATCTTTACTATAACTGACGCAGGACGTGAAAAATTCAAAGAGGAGACCTTTAATCTTTTTGGTGCCCGCGGTAAAGGACATCTCTCTCCCAGACTTGGTATTTCCCATCCTGTTACTAACCAGGACGTGCTATATTTCAATTACGGGCACTTCTCTCAGCTGCCCACTTACAAATTTGTCTATGCTAAATTGACCAGCAATAGTAATTCAACTTATAGTTTGATTGGTAATCCCAATCTTGATCCCAAGACAACTGTATCATACGAGCTCGGTATCAAACACAAGCTAGCAACTCAACAGGCCATTGAATTTAAGGCCTTTTACAAGGATATGTTCAATTATGAAACAGCCGCCAGTATCACAACTTTTAATCCAAAGCTAGGCCGGTACAGTTTCATGATGTATGTCAATTCTGACTATGCCCGTTCTCGTGGTGTAGAATTGATTTACAGAAACCGATCAGGCGAATACATTACTGGTAATCTAAATGCTTCCTATTCAATCGTTACTGGTAAAAGTTCAAGACCGGATGCTAATTTGTTAGTTGAGGCAGGGCGTTTAAATTCAAAACCACTTGGAGAAAGTTATTTAGCCTGGGATCGTCCAATTCAGGTATCTGGTAATCTGCGTTTTCATGTTTTCCAGGAGACTCAACCTCGCCTATTTGGGATTCCCATGCCCAATAACTGGGGTGTAAATCTCCATCTGGAAATTCAATCAGGTGAACGTTATACCTCCAGTACAATTACTGATACAATTTACCAGGATGGTGATATGTATCTGACAGGTCCTTCCAATTCCGATAAACCCTATGAAGAAATCTCAGATATGTATTCACTGGTAGATATAAAAATTTATAAATCCCTCTATCGTACTGAAAATTTTTCTTCTCGAATTTTTCTCCAGATAGAGAATTTATTCAACAGAAAAGTTGCCCGCTATATTAATCCCTATACGGGAGACCCCTATAATCCGGGCAACCCTATTTCTTATTCTTATATTGATCGTCCTAATCCAAATTACGACCCCAGCAGATTTGAAAGACCAAGACAAATTATGTTAGGAGTTTCATGTCGATTTTAAATAAACATAAGCTATCTCAAATGAGTCGAATAATTTTAATTTTAATTATGCTATCCAGCTATTCTTTTTCGCTGGACTTACTGCCCAGTATGGGAGGCCAGAGATCAGGTACATCAATATTTAATTTTTTGAAAATTGGTCTTGGCACCCGTACCACTGCCATGGGTAATGCTGGTGTTAATTTGGCCAGTGATGCTTCCGTAATGTACTGGAATCCGGCTGGTGTTGCTCAGGTTGGCAGAACTACAGTAACTCTGGAACAAATCCAGTGGTTCGCCGATATTGATTACAGCTATTTGGGCTATATCCAAAAAGTTAATAAGAATATTTATCTAGGGTTCAGCACTGGTGCATTGTACACCGATCCTATGGAAGTTACTACAGTTTACCATCCCTATGGTAATGGAGAATATTTTTCCTATGGTGATATGTTTTTAGGATTTACATTTTCCCAAAAAATGACTGACCGTTTTTCCTATGGTGCCACTGTTAAATATGTTCAGGAAAATCTCGATGATCAGGTTATGAACGGATTTTTAATGGATCTGGGAACCTATTATTGGACTGGTTTCAAATCCTTAAAATTCTGTGTTTCTCTGGTCAATTTTGGAACCCAATCTCGCCCTGAAGGCACTTACGAAAAACCGCTTCAAGAAGGTGGAGTTGAGACGAAAAAATATGCTCTGTTTGCTCCTCCCACTGAATTTAGAATCGGGGCAGCCATGGACGTGATTGATAACCAATTTTCAAAAACTCTTGTTTCTTTACAATTAAATCATCCTGTTGACAATCACGAAAATTTTGTAATCGGTGTCGAAGAGAATCTTTTTGATAAATTTTATCTTCGGACAGGATGGCAGGGTGGAAAAACTCAACGCTCACTAACTCTTGGTGGTGGCATTGATCTCGATATTTGGGATTATGCTTTTCAGGCTGATTATGCCTGGGCAAATTTTGGCGTGTTAGGTGATATTCAAAAATTTCAAATTACAGTAGAGTTCAAATGAAAAAAATTATTTTTACCATTGCAATTACATCAATGTTAATCTTTATAACCTGCGACTTTAATCCAGTTGCTTTGCCTGAAAGCCAGGACTCCAGTTTGACCTTTAATACTGGAGAAACCAAATGGGTACAGCTCAATCCTGGTTGGGAGGGCTTTAATAATCCTCAGGATATAGTCATTGCTCCTGATAAATATATCTATGTTTCTGATAAGGGCAATAACCGGATCGCTGTATTAAATAAAAGTGGTCAGGAAATTCACCAGGATAATTTTGGGAATGATTTCTCTGCCCTCTATGATCTGAATGCAATCAATAGTCACCAGATTGAACCAATGGGGCTTGCTATTGACTCCAAATTATCTCTCTTCATAACTGATAGCAGTAATATGATCTATTGCTGGAATCAGTACTTGAATTATCTAAAAAATACTAGCGAAAGTCCTGATTCTATTGCTGAATATTTTGTCTATAAAAATGTTGAAACCTCAGAATTGGATACTGTTTACGATCCGGTTTTAACTGAAAATTATAATAACTATGACTATCGCGTAGAAGATATAAAATTTTCTCCTCTTGACGACGACAGCATTTACGCACCCCATGTATTCTATGAAAATGAAGATAATGCCAATTATGTAGCCGTAACTGCCGCACCTGATAGTAATTGTATTTATGCAGCCAGTACAAGTGATCAGAGAATTCATAAAATCAATATGGTAAGATCAGCCTATATAAAATTTGATAATATCACAATCTGGCGTTATCGCGGAGTTGCTGATGGTTATATTGCTACTAATGGTACAGGGGCTGGAACTGTAAATGATCCTACTGGAATGACTATCGACCAGAATAGTGCTGTCTATTATACTCAGACTGGTGAAAACTTTGGCTTCCATAAAATCAGGAGAAATTCCGATAATGTTTGGACTTCAATGTTTTCATTGAACGAGGATGAAATAATGGACCTTGAGCGCTTTGACGATCCTCAGGATGTGACTGTCGATGCTGAAGGTAACATTTATGTTCTTAATTCTGGCGATAATGAAATTCAGCAATTTGATTTCTCCGGCCAATTTGTCCGCAAAGCCGGTTTGAGAGAAGAAACAATTGATACGACTCTAATTGATACTGTTTATTCAGAGGGTGATACATCATTTGTTGAAAAAGATACTATTGTAACAAAATATCACAATGATCTTCTGAATCAGCCAGAAGGAATCTCTTTTGACGATGGAATTCTTTACATTGCTAATACAGGAAATAATACAATTGTAAGATTTCAACTTTCTACTGATCTGGATGTCAATCTGGAAGAAGATCAGTAAAATATTTTATTGAACCAGGAGAACTCGTCTAATTTTGTTTCTCTGCGGTTCTTCTGGTGAATGTTCGATAATTAATTCTAAAAAATAAATTCCACTGCTTACATTATCCCCCCTATCATTCTTTCCATACCAGTTAGATTGAAAGGCACCCTGGCTTATTTTTTTATCAAAAACTGTGGCTATTTTCTGACCCAACAGATTATAGATATTGATTTTTGCATGACAGTTTCTTGGTAATTGAAATTCGATCGTAAGTTCAGAATTAAAAGGATTCGGATAGGTTTTTAGATTGATCTCATAATCTCTGGCTTTTAATTCACTGGATTCGATCGAAGTTTCCATATTTAGTACATTATAAAGACTGGCAACATTAATTTCATTTTCATGAAGATCACCAGCATAGGCAAAGCATCCATGAGCAAGGTAATGCAAAGCAATTATAGGCATACGATAGGATACGTCTTTTTCAGGATTTGTAATGATAGCATTTCCCATATTAACAGATTTTCCGCAAATATTGCACTCCTCAAGTCCGTAATACAGTTCAAATAGAATATATACCCGGTCATCAGGAACACTATCAGAATCAAAAATAAGTGGTAATTCGGATATTTCCCCTACAAGTTGCTCGGCAGCCTGATCTCCATCTAATAACTGATTGTCATCACTGTCTTTGTCATCAGGCTGCATACCAAATAAAGATTCAACACTATCGACCAGTCCATCCTGATCATTGTCAAAAGCAACTTGAGCAGAATCATGAGAATCATCCCGATGAACAAATATTTGCTTCAATTTTTTAAGATCAACTCTCTGAAAATCTATTGAATCGCCATGAGAAAAGCTGCCTTTCTCCATAAAGTGTAAAGCCATATAATCAAGTTCAATTTTTAGATTCCGCATGGGATTGTGGATTTCAACATAGCCCATATTGACCATTTCACCACAAATCGGGCATTCGACAACACCGCGCATCTTATGATCAATTTTATAGCAGCTATCCTGAACTGTATCATTTGGCAAAGAATCGATTAGTTGAAAATATTTATAAGCCAGATATTCTTTTTCCGGAGAACTCAGAGTAAAATATCCTGACAGAATCTCTTCCTGGTAATTCAAATAATTTTTGTCCATATCATCCTTAACCGGCAATAGATGGGCATCTTGAGCCTTGAGTCCGCTTCCCAAAGCAACCATGATTAAAGCAGACACGGCCGCTTTTTTGAATAGGTCGGAATTTCGGCTATTCTCGTCTTCCCTTTTATCAAGACTTTCATAGATCTCTCTGTAGAATGGTATTAATTCTGGAGTAATTTTACAGCCAGGACAGGCCCAGTAAAAAAGGAGTTCCTGCCCCTGACCTTCGAAGCCATTTTCACTATAACCATTCTCAAGAAAATTATCAATGCAACATTCAGGATAGCCGAACAATTGCCCCTCTA
>JAIPJV010000007.1 GCA_021734005.1 Fidelibacterota bacterium | reverse complement strand
CTTTTTGGGAATCCAGATGGCCGGTAGCCCAAAAGTCGGCTCAACAGTTTCGTGTCCTTCCAGTTCAACTCTGTCATCAGGATTGAGAACCAGAAAATGATCAAGCAAAACTTCACCATTGGCTTTTTCTATTCCATAGATCTTAAAAACGTATTGATTGGATTTCAGCTGGATATTGTCACGAATCCTGATAGAGGGAATTACTATTCCCAGATCCATGGCAATACTCTTGCGAATCGTAGAAATTCGACCCAGTAGATTACCGCCTCGCTCCTTATCAACAAGGGGAATTAGCCCGTATCCTATCTCGATTTCAAAGGGATCAGGATGGAGATAATCCTCAATCTTCTCTTCTTCCGATTCCTCAATTTCTTCTTCTTCGGCCTCCTCAATTTCCTCTTCTTCGATAATTTTTTTCTGTTTTTTCTGGGTACTGTAAGCCACAACTCCAACAATTCCAGCCATTAAAGAAAAAGGAATGAACGGTAGTCCTGGTAATAGCCCCAGCATAAGTAAAATTCCAGCACTGACAAAAGCCGCTTTAGGCTGCTTGGCCAGCTGGCGGGTGATTTCATTACCCATGCTGGTTTGACCAGTGGCCCTGGTAATAATTATACCGGCTGAAGTTGAAACTATTAAAGCGGGTATCTGAGCAACCAATCCATCACCAACTGTCAGAATCGTGTAGCGGTTGGCAGCTTCGCCAAACCCCATTCCATTCTGGAAAACTCCAATAGCAAGTCCACCAATAATATTAATAGAGGTGATCAAAAGACCGGCGATAGCATCACCACGTACAAATTTTGCTGAACCGTCCATGGCTCCGTAGAATTCGGCTTCCTGAGCAATTAAATGACGCCTCTGCTGAGCTTCCCGGTCATCAATTAAGCCAGCGTTCAGATCAGCGTCAATAGCCATTTGTTTTCCAGGCATGGCATCCAGAGTAAATCTAGCAGATACTTCAGCAATTCGACCGGCACCTTTTGTAATAACTACAAAGTTGATAATGACCAGAATCAGGAATATGACAACACCAACAACATAATTACCACCGATCACAAAACTTCCAAAAGTATGGATGATCTCACCAGCATAACCCTGACTAAGAATTAAACGGGTTGTGGATACGTTTAAGGAAAGCCGAAACAAAGTAATGATCAGCAATACGCTGGGAAAAACCGAAAAATCAAGAGGATTATGAATATAGAGAGCAACAAAAAGAACAATCAAACCACCAGTAATACTCATAACCAGAAAAACATCCATAATAAAAGGCGGAATAGGCAGGATCATCAAAGCCAATATGGATATGACAGCGACTGCCAGATAAATATTGCTTCTATCCGAAACCTTGCCTGTTGGAAGTTTAGCCATTTACATTACCTCCTGTAAGGGGATTGCCCTTCTCTTTGAATATTTGAGCGAGGATTTCCGCCACTGTCTGGTAAAAAATGGGCGGAATTTCCATTCCAATTTCAGCAGTTTTATATAATGTGCGCGCCAGAGGTTTATTCTCAACAATTGGCACATCATGTTTTTTGGCAATTTTTTTAATTTTCTCTGCAATTTTTCTTTTACCTTTGGCGATGATGACCGGAGCGTCGCTCTTTTCTTTCGGTTCATATTTTATTGCAATTGCAATAAAAGTCGGGTTGGTGACAACAACTGTGGCATCTGGAACATCAGCCATCATCCTATTGCGGGATAATTCTTTCTGCACTGAACGCATTCTCGATTTGATCTGGGGATTACCTTCATGTTGTTTGCGCTCCTCTTTGACTTCCTGTTTGGTCATCTTTAGTTTTTTTTCATGACGCCATTTTTGATAGGCAAAGTCAAATAAGGCCATTATAAAAAGTACGCCACCGATTTTTACCCCCAGTTCTATGAACAATTTTCCCAAAAAGGTCATCATTTCGGCGACTGTGACATTGTGAAGCACCCAGAATTGATTGGAAACCACATGCTCCCGCAAAATTGTGAAGGCAATATAGCCTACAATGGCCAGTTTCAGAATACCTTTGACTAATTCTACAAGCGAATCGGGAGAAAAAAGACGCTTGAGACCTTCGATAGGATTGATTCGTGAAAATTTGGGATTCAAAGCTTTTTGGCTAAAATGGATTTTGAATTTATCCTGAGCCAGATTTGCAATTATTCCAGTGATTAAGATGGATAAGAAAAATATCCCAAAATTTTCGGTGATAAAACCTACGATTCCTAGAGTTTGCCCGGGAATAGAACTTACACTTAGATCAATGCTGGATAGATTATTGTAAATATATTTAGCCATACTGGTAAATTCCGACATGCTATTGAAAGCCATGTAGCTGAGGACAAAAATCCCCACCAGCATAATGCCAGCCGAATTGAGCTCCTGACTGCGGGCCACCTGTCCTTCATCGATAGCCTTTTGTCGTCTGCGCTCCGTCGGCTTTTCTGTTTTTTCCTGGGCTGGTTTTTCAGCCATTCTTAAGCACCTCTAAGATGTAAAATTGTTGTATTCAAATAATTAAAGATCTGATTATAAAAAGAATCAAAGATCAGTTGAAAAATATTCAGAGAAGTCATTAATGCGAAAAGTCCACAGCCAATTCTCAAAGGCAGCATGACAAACATGACATTCATCTGGGGCATAACCCGCACACTAAAAGCGGTTGCAATCTGGATCAGCAGTAGAAAGATCATGGTTGGTCCGGCGAATTTAATCGCGATTTGATAGGCAGTGGAACCGGTAGCAATGATCGTCCTGCCCTGAGCAGCTGGAAAGCTGGCCATTCCTAGCGGGATGATTTCAAAATTTTCAAAAATAGTACGAATGAAGAGGTAGTGAGAATTGGTGATCATAAAATAAACAATCAGAATCAAAGTCATAAGAGGACCGATTACATTACTTTGCTGGCGAGTCATAGGGTTGATCGAGCGGGCCATGAAAAGTCCCATCTGTCTTCCCATGAATGACCCGATCATATTGAAGCTTTCAAAAATTACCAGAGTACCAAATCCAATTGTGAGACCGACTAAAAATTCAACGCTGATTAGAATTACAAGCTGCAAAAGGGAAGTCACAGCTGGAAATTGAGCAGTGAAACCGGGCGCGATTATACTGGTAAATAGGACGGCCATAATGACCTTGGTCTTGCGATTGATGAGCGGAGAACTCAGAATCGGAAGACTGGTCAATAGTCCTGATATACGGGCAAAAATTAGCATGTAGCCCGGCAAAAATGTTTCCAGCTGATCAATGAATTCCAGCATTATTGAGCCACCATTGAAATTTGTTCAAAAATATTTTGGGTAAATGTCAAAATCACGTCAAGATACCAGGGCATAAGCAATACAATAGCAAGAGCCACAGCAGCCATTTTAGGAATCAGGGTCATGGTTTGTTCTTTGATCGAAGTCACTGTCTGAAAAAGCGAAACTATAATTCCGGTGATAAGACCAGCGCCCAGAATGGGAGCCAGAATATAGATTGCTGTTTTGATGGTTTCGCGGGCAATAAATATTACATAATCTTCATTCATAATTACATAAATCCTTTTACCAGAGATTTAACAATTAACTGCCAGCCGTCAACAAGGACGAAAAGTAGAATTTTGAGCGGCATTGAGATCATCATTGGCGGCAGCATGAACATACCCATGGAAAGTAATACACTGGCCACAATTGCGTCGATCAATAGCATCGGTAGATAGAGGAGAAATCCGATCTGAAAAGCAGTTTTTATTTCGCTAATAAGGAAAGCAGGAATTACAGTTACCAGAGTCAGATCCTGTGGTGTATCAGGGCGCTCCTGGTTATTGAGGTCAAGGAAAAGTCCCAGATCACTTTCCCGGGTTTGAGCCAGCATGAATTTTTTAACCGGCTTTTTGCTTCTATTGAGTGCTTCTTCCTGGGAAATTTGTTCCTGTAAATAAGGCTGAACAGCATTTTGATTAACATCATTTATTACCGGTTTCATGATAAAAAAAGTGATAAACAGAGTTAATCCAACCAGAATTTGATTGGACGGAACTGTCTGAGTGGCTAGAGCAGTTCTCAAGAAATGAAATACAATTATTAAACGGGTAAAACTTGTCATCATTATCAATATGGAAGGAGCAAGTGATAAAATTGTTAATAGAAGCACTATTTTAAGACTAAGCACAAAATCCTGAGGATTATCAGTCTCTTCCAGTCCCAGAGTGACTTTGGGCAAAGGAGATTGAGCCTGCATAGCCAGAGGCAGAATGATTATTAAGAGGAGAAATAATATTTTGAACTTGTGTTTCATTATGATTTAGTCTTTATTAAAATTTATTCTTTTTAAAATATTGGTGAATTTTTGAGAATTCTGATCCAGTTTGTCGGGCTTTTCATAGTTAGTTTCATCATTTTCATCAACTTCGAACTCTTTGATCAAATTGATAGAATTGTCAGTTACGCCCAGTAACAATTTCCTTTCCTCTATTTTTACCATAATCAGAAACTGTTTTTGCCCAAAATATTTCTTCCCAAGGATTTCCATATCCATGCCAAAAGCCCGGCTGGATTTAAACTTTTTCCTGAATAAAATAATACCGGCGATAAGAAAAATTATAAAAAGGGCGCTGATTACGATTGTCTTGATTATGCCACCGGTATATTCATGACTGGATTGCCTGTATTTAATTAAAGTGGTGTCTTTTCGTGATGGAGCACTTTGTCCTTGAGTTTTTACAGTATCGGCATAACTGGATTTGGGTTTTTGAACCTGGTCTCGTGATTGTGGCCCAGAATCTCTTGAAAAAGCCATCCAGATTCCAATTGCAGCCACTACTAAAAAAAGCAAAGTCACAAAATAGGATCTAATCCGGTCTTTTTTATTTGAATTGAATTTAGCCATTTATTTAAGACTCTTTATTCTTTCTTTTGGTTCCAGAAGATGGGTGATCCTGATTCCAAATTGTTCATCAACAACCACGACTTCACCTTCTGCCAATTTGCGACCATTAATAAAAATATCGAGTGATTCGCCAGCCGTTTTGTTGAGTTCAATGATAGAACCTTTGCCCAATTTGAGAATATCTTTGATAGGAATGGTTTTTCGGCCCAGCTCGACTACGGCTTCCAGTTTTACATCCATGAGCATATCTAGATTACGGGGACTGTTATTATTATTGCCATTAGAATCAAAATTTTCAAATTCAGCAGGATTGACTTCAACCTGAGGCTCTGGTTCTGCAGATTTCTGTTCCGTAGTTTCAGGTTCAGGTTGGGGAGCAGGTTCTGGTTCGGATTCCATCCAAAAATAATGGTTTACTGAAAAATTATTGTCTTCAATATTAACTTGGTAATTTACTCCAATCACATCCTGTTCAGGTTTATCAGGGAGTTGATCAGAATCTTCTACACTGGAAATATTAAGATCGGTGAACTCGATATTGATATCCTGAACTTCCAGAAAGGTCTGGAGCTGTCCGAATATTTGATTTATGGCTTCTTGAAGACCTTCCAGATGTTCGTCTCCCAGATCACCGCCGGGCTCGTCACCAATCATCCAGGCATAAATACTGACCACTAATTCCGGCGGAAGCACCAACCAGTGGGCCCATTCTCCTGAAGTATCACATCCAAAGCTTATCAAAACTCTAGGAAATTTTTCTTCTTCAAGCAGGTTTTTTGGATTGGTTTCCTGCAAAATATCAAAATCTATTTCAGTTGTACGACCGCATAATTGATTTATGGATTCTTTTATTGGTGTTATAAGGGATTGATAGGATTCTGGAAATTCTGATTTCCTTTGCTCAATCTTCATTGTTTTCTCCTTTTAATATATCGGAAATTTTGATAGCGTAATTTTTACGTTTTTTGCCAACCTGGGCTTCGAACATGGATTGATTTTGGGCATATACCATAATATTTTCACCCAAATTCTTGTCAAGTGTGATTACGTCTCCTTTTTGCAATTCAATAAAATCCTGAACTGAGAGTTTTGTTTTTCCAAGAATTGCCCGCAGATTGGTGGGCGTATTGTAAAGTTTTTGTTCGACTACTTCCTGTTTGCCCTCTTCACTGCTTTGATTGCCGAGCATGATCTCATTCTGAATATTGGGATTGGAAAGGATTTCAGAGATCCAGACATGCGGGTAGCAAATATTCATCATAGTTGTATGATCACGTAATTTAACTTCAATGGAAACAACAATAACAGGTTCCGATGCCGAAGCAATCTGGACAAATTCAGCATTGTGCTCAAATCGGTTAAATTCACAGCCAAATTCCTGGACGATATCCCAGCTATTGGATATTTCCAAAGCTATCTTATCAATGATTCTTTCCATTATTTTTTGTTCAATTGTTGAAACCCGATGGTTGGTAGATGTATAGGTTCCCTGGCCACCAAAAAGGCGTTCGATCGCTGAGGCAATGAACTGGGGGCTGATTTCCAGAATGAATTTGGAATAGGGATTGTCAAATTCGCCTACATAGAGAGCAGATGGCGAGGAAATAGACATAACAAATTCAGAATACATGATCTGATCAATTCCAATCAGGTCCATTTCGACAATCATTTTTAACTGGGCTGAAAGAAAGACACCCAGTTTGCTGATTAGTGCTTCGTGAATATTGTCAAGTAATCTTAATTGCTCTTTAGATACATGGTGTGGCCGTTTAAAATCATAGAGCGTGACTTTTTTCTCTTTTTGTATTTGCGCTTGCGCCTTCTCAGCATCTTCTCCTTCACCAACACTGGTCAGAAGGGCATCTATTTCTTCCTGAGATAATACTTTATTCATTTAAAGGCCTTCCTTATTGGACTACTAATTTTAAATAATAAAGGCTATCAATCTGGCTTTTAAATAATCGTTGATTAATCTCTGATCTTAAGGCAACAGCAGAAGAGTCCTGAAAATTTGGATTCAGAATCTGGTTGGTTGAGCGTTCCCGGAAATAGCGAATTAACAGGTCTTTTATCTGAGGTTCCCTTTTTTTAAGTTCTTCTATCATATCTTCGTTTTTAACCTCCAGGGCGACTTCAGCAATTACAAAACGAAGCCCATTGGATCCGTAAGGATTTACAGTCAATTCTCCAATAGTATAAATTGGGCCCAGTTTGTTTTCTTGCTTTTTCTCTTCCTCTTTTTTGGTCTGTTCCCGTTTTTTTTGAAATTTCTTGTATTGAGGCCAGAGAACAAATTTCGCAAGGACGACTGTACCGGCCATAGCGATTAATATTCCTGTTATTAACAAAATCCATTTAGTTTTTTCGCCAATAACTGATTCACCTGATTCTTTTTTAGCATTTTCATTGTTTTCAGGATTGTCTTGATCTTTTCTGGATCGATTGGAATTAGTATTCGGTCTTTGTTTAGCCATCGAATCTGCACCTGTTGATTTTTATTCTTGTGTAATTTTGCGGCAAACACGAGGATTCATAAGCCACCTGGAAAAGCCTGCTGGCTCTCCATCTGGCTCGATTTCCCTGCCTTTCATTTATATTTTTCAATTGCATCAAAATTCCAGATTGAGCTTCTAGTCTTCACTTTTTTTACAGTCCAGAATAATGGAATCAAAATTTATGCCACAGATATAGACAAAACCCTATGATTCCAGCATCTTCAATTTTATGATCCGTTTAAAAATATTTATAGTTTGTAATAATTAAATTCTAGGAGGAGAAAAATAAAATAATCACTTATTTTCTGATCAATGTCAGTAAAATATGAAAATATTTTTTGCTGTGGAATGGGAGGAAAATTTAGATTTTTTTTACTTTTTAATGGTCAGAAAATTGGGGTGGTGGAAATTATTTCCTAGCACTTTTATCTTTTTCCTAGCTTCTGCTGAAAATATTTAACCTGGTAAAAATCAGTTAAGACCTTATTCGTGGTTTTTGTTTATTTGTAAAACTGGTGTTTTTGCTTAATTTTTATTGATGGAAGGTCACAATACTCACCAACTATGATTACAAATTTAAGTACTGGTAGCAAGAATATAATTTTTTGATCCGGTAAAAAAATTATCGCAATTTTCAAAACAAATAAATTTGTAAATATTTCAGCATCCTTCCCCAAAAAAACATCCGAAAAAAAATTTGCCAATCGCTATACCTTCCTAATTTAAAGAAAAACCGATCAATATAGACCATTATCCCAAAAAAGATTTGATGAAATTTCACGCAGAAAATAATGAATGTTTGCGAGTAAAAAAAGCCAGTTTCGATCACCAGTTGAACATAAATTCAACCCGTCGATTTTTTTGCCGGTTGGTAGGGGTGTCATTTGGAGCGATGGGATGGTATTCTGAAAATCCGGCTGCAATCAATTTTTCCGGTGGCACATTCACAGAATCGATCATGAATTTGACAACCGAAAGAGAACGGGCAATTGATAATTCCCAGTTGGAAGGATATTCTGAACTGCTGATTGGCAAATTATCAGTATGGCCGCCCACAATAACATCGTCAGCATCATGCTCTTTGATCGTGTTACCTACAAATTCCAGAATTGGATAGGCTTGCTCACGGAGTTTTGCTTTTCCCAGATCAAAAAGAACTTTGTTCCCCAGACGAATCAGGAGTCCACCTTCATTGAAAAGAACGGTAACTTCTTCTTCGTATCCCAGACTTTTGGCGAGTTCCTTCAACTTCTGAATTTTTTCTTCCATCTTCATTTTGTCGATGACTTTATCGCTATTAATCCGGGTTTGAGTGGAGCGGTTAACTTTTTTCATGCGGGGCATAACACCAAGGGCTCCCTGAAGAGCACGCATACTCATGGAAAATTTTACTTTGTCTATGTTGGAAAAGGAGAGCAACAAAACAAAGAAGCATAACAGGAGGGTCATCATATCGCCATAGGTTGTCATCCAGGCCGGCGACGAAGGTTGCTCTACATCTTCTTTTTCTTTTTTAGCCATGGTCTTTCTTTTTATTTATTCGTTTTCCAGATTATACTGCTCGCGTTCTGCCCGTGGTAGATAGTTGAGCAGTTTGGTTCTGATACTGCGCGGGTGATCACCGGATTGGATAGATAGAACACCATCGATGATCATCTCTTTGATAATGATCTCTTCGTCAGAACGTATTTTCAATTTTCCGGCAATAGGAAGAAAGATCAAATTGGCGATCAATGCTCCATAAAAGGTGGTGATCAAAGCTGTAGCCATACCAGCACCAATTGAACTGGGATCATCAAGTCCCTGGAGCATATTGATTAATCCGATCAAAGTACCTATCATTCCAAAAGCAGGCGAATATGTGCCTAGCGAAGTAAAAATTTTCTGTCCCTTTTTGTGTCTTTCCATGGTATAGCTTATTTCCGATTCCATTATAGTTTCCAGAGTCTCAGGGTCGGTTCCATCGACAGCCAGTTCAAGACCTTCCTGCATGAATTCGTCATCCAGATCCTCGAGGGAACGGTCAATTGCCAAAATACCTTCCTTTCGAGCTTTTACAGCCAGTTCTTCAAAAGTGCGAATTAATTCCAGATCCGTGCTTTCATGGTTTTCAAAGGCTTTTTTTACTACACTCAGAACACCAATTACTTCTTTGATTGTGAAGTTAACAAATATAGCAGCAAAAGTACCTCCTACAACAATCAACATAGAGGGAACGTCAATAAAAGTCGCCAGAGAACCTTTTCCCATGATTGCGATTGCCACGAGACTAAGACCAGAGACTATACCCAGAATTGTAGCTATATCCATAATAAGATCTAAACTTTCTTTTTAATTAATAAAGTACATTGTTTTCATTGCTGTCTTTCTTGAAGATAGAATGAGAAGAATACCATCACAGAGGAATTTCCCCTGTGATGATATCTCTCATTTGTTATTTAAATGATCGTCCTCATTTGTTAAATAGCAGGTTATAATTTCAATTATCTCTTCAACTGGGAAGCCTGAGTAGCAACTTCTTCAAAGGTATTGATCACTTTGGCTGCTGCCTGATAGGAATTTTGGGCCTCAATCAATTTTGTAAATTGGTCGGCCAGGTCAACTGTTGAAGTCTCCAGAGATTCGGATTTGATCTCTGATTCCTGACTATCAGCTTTTCCTATACTGGCTAGTCCACTATCCTGAGTAGGAATGAAATTGCTGCCACCGGCTTTTTCCAGGCCGCCGGGATTGGCAAATTTTGCAGTAGCCAGTTGACCTATCTTGGCATTTTCACCATTAGTAAAGGAAGCAATAATCGAACCGTCTTTTTCAAAATTGAAGCCTTCAATTTTACCGGAAGCCAGTCCGTCCTGATCTTTCATCTGAACACTGGAGACAGAATTGTACTGGGTCAAACCGGTAGCGCCTTCCGTGGAACCGGCGTGTAATTTGATTTCCATATTCTGAGCGCCATTTCCCGGAGTAATTGTCAGTGAATCTGCATTTCCATCATATGAGAATGAGCGGAGATTACCATTTTTATCAAAGGTGATCTTACCGGAACTACCAGTGGTGATCTTCATGCCTTCAGGACTTCCATCGGGAACTTCAGATTTCCAGTTCCATTCACCATCTATATCAGATTTCTCAATCTTCAGCCCGATGGTATGGCTTTCACCAATACTGTCATAAACTTCAATGGAAGAATTCACAGTTGCTGTGCTACCTTCTTCAGTATTATTAAAAAGAGGCATACTAATTGAACCGGTATTGCCGCTTGCTGCAGCCAGGCTGAGAGTAGTGGAGCTATCGCCAGCTTCATCATCTGTTAAGATTATTTGTCCATCTTCCAGATCTGCTGTACTGCTTCCATCATAAGCATTATTGATCTCGGTCAAAAGCGCTCCAACTGTATCGCCAGCACTGTAAGTATATTCTGTTGATATGCTGTTGCCTTCGGAATCGCTTCCCGAAATTACAATAGTATCGCCAGCCTGAAGATCTTCAGTAACCTGTAATAGGCTGTTCAGGTCTGTATCTTCACCAGCAAATTTAAATGTTGATGTACCTTCACTAATACCAAGAGCCGCTAAAGCGTCATTATCACCGGCTGTATTTTCTCCGGGAATTAATTCCATTGTAGTGTTGTCTTCATCAGCGACATTTCTGATCTGAAGAGTTTCATTGGAATTGTAGGCTTTGATTTTGCCGGAAAGATTGACATTAGAGTTGAATTGAGTATTGAGTTCATCAACCAGATCATCGAGACTGTCATAGCTATCATTGGTAATGGTCACTGTTTCTGCTACAGCGCCATTAAAGCTGACCTGAAAGGAGTCATTGCTGTCGGTAATTTCCAGGGAATTATCGACACTGAGAGGGCTACCGCTCGTAATTGCTGTCGATTCAAACATATTCTCATTTTCTGTCAGTGCTTCTTCAGTTTGCCAGACTTCAGTAGTAGTATCAAGAGCAGAATTTAAGTTGCCTGATAACCAGGCATTTTCTGTTGCTTCAGCAGGAATACTCAGATTAGGATCAATGACAATATCTCTCAGATTATTTGAAAGAGTTGGATTCGGTTCGGAAATATCCTGCATCCAGCCCTGAACATTGAGGCCGTCAACATTGACGAGCTCGCCCTGTTCGTTTACGTCAAATGATCCAGCCCGAGAGTACATATTTTTTTCACCATTATTCAAAACGAAAAAGCTCTCGCCCTGAATAGCCAGATCAGTAACCTTACCTGTACTTTTGATGTCGCCCTGGGAAAATTCAAATTGTTTGACACCGGAAACTGAACCCAGAGTTTCAACAAAGGTCATGCGATTCCCTTTGAAACCCGGTGTATTGATGTTGGCAATGTTTTCACTCAACATCTTGATTCGATTTTGATGCTCATTAAGAGCAGCAACTGGTGTTTGAAATGCAAAAGACATAATGTCCTCCTTTTGTTTTGTTTTCCGCCTCGATCAGTCAGCGGAAGGAGGGCTTCCCCAATAAGGGGTCCGGCCCTGTTATTAAGTTTTAGGTTATCGTCACACTGTCAATATTGGTAAACACATTTCCAGTTGTGTTGGACTGTGGTATGGCAGTTATAACAGTCTTGTTTTTGACACTCACGATATAAGCGTCATTATCTACCATAACCAGAGAATTTTTCGCTCCTTTTTCTGCTGCTTTTCCCACTCCATTTTCCAATCGAGTCATCTGAGATGGAGAAATATCCATTTGCCGCTGCTGGATCCTTTTGGCAGCGTGACTGGAAAATTTGAGAGAAGAATTTTCACTGAGTTTACTATTCAGGACTTCATTAAATGGCCGGGAGGCCTTGCCTGATTTCTCAGATTTAGCAGGTTGCCCCTGATTAGGTTTTGTTTTTCCAACCTTATCAGGACGCATGGAGTTAAAATTTTGTTTGATTTGAAGTTCATTTACCTTCATTTTTCATCCTTACTTAATTGATTCAGGATTTCCAATTTCCAGAACGCTGGAGAATGAAGCCTCAGCGCCGTCCAGAATTATAAAAGAACCATTTTGATTAAAGCGAACTTTGTTGACCATGCCGATCATCATAGGATTGGCCCGGACAATTTGCTCGCCATTGGCAGCCTTTATCTCAAAAGAATAATTTTGGCTGCTAAAATCCAGATCTGATTCTTCAAGGGTAAGGGTATGTTCTCCACCTGACAGAGCTTTTTTGGTAATGGTCTTAACCCGGTCGCCCTGTTCATCATTGATATGAATTTTGACATTGTCAGCATATTCCTGAAGTTTGAAAGAAACCTCGCCGGTGCCATCTCCATTGTCCAGAACTTGATTACCGGAAACCTTGGCTTCTTTGCCGACCATGGTTGTGGAAAGAGAGTTGGTAATTGATCGGGTTAATTGCAGATCGATTTCATTGCTGGATTTGAGTCCGCTATTGATATTTTCCAGCTGCTCAACCTGACTAAACTGTGCTAATTGGGACGAAAATTCCTGTCCCTTCATAGGTGAAAGAGGATTTTGATGTTGAAGCTGCACTGTCAACAGTTTCAAAAAATCCTGTTTACCCATGGATTCCTCACCCCCGAGAGCAGATGCGGACTGACTGTTCGGGGAGGAACTGCTTTGGATAATATCCGCTACATTCATGGTGTGTTCCTTTCACATTAATTATGCAAAAACTTCGATTGTATTGTATCCATAATCCAGGGGACGGGAGGTAAGTTCTGGTTGGTTCTTTTGAGCGGAACTCTTCTGCCCGTTCTGCTTAAAGCCCCTGTAATTTTGCTGATTTTGATTCCATTGATTTTCTGATTGAAAGGCTCTCTCCCGATTTCCATTATTGACTTCGACTTCTAATGATGAAAGCGAGAAACCTTTTTGCTGTAGATTTTCTTGAATTGATGGAATATATTTTTTAATTGCTGCTTTGACGGATTCATTTTCAACCATTATTGTGGCTTTTTCGTTATTTTGACTCTGAGAGAATTGAACTTCGAGAGAGCCATATTCTTTGCCATCCAGTTGAAAATTTGTTTTTGATGATCTGCTATTTTTGTAAAGGTAGATAACCTGAGTAATCCTGCTGATCAAATTATTCATTTTTCCGGAAAAGCGGTTCATGCTGGTGGCCTTAGCAGGATTGGTGAAATTTTGCGCCCAGCTTTTAATTGATTCTGCAGAATTTGTTTGTTTGCTGGACTTGTGTTTGACCTTTGTCTGACTATCATTTAGTTCAGATTTGAGATTATCAGGATTGAATTTTTCAGATCCTTCCCGGGAATTGTATTGCTGATCGGAATTGTTCTGAAAATTGCTGGAATGGTCTTTCTGAAAATTATGGTTGGATGAAGAATTATTTCCTGATTGCTGAATTTGTGATTGACTCTGTTTCTGGGTTTGTCCGGCATTAAAAGAGTTTTGATTAGATGCAATATTGGATCGGTTTTCGCTTTTTGGATTCCTGGCCTGGGAAATATTTTGACTGGAATTTTGCTGCGCTTTTTGATCATTGATTTTCACTTTTTGAAAATTGTTGACATTTGAATTTGGATCGGAATTTACTTTTGCTTTATTCTGGTCTGATTCGGAATGGCTATATTTTACATTTTGATTAGAGTGATTGGATTTGGGTGCCGGACTTGCTTTAGTAGAATGCTTTTCTGATTGATTAGAACTCAAAGGTTGCTGCTTGTTAATTTGGGTATTCCTGGCTCTATTTTTCTGAGCAGCTCTTTCCTGGTTTTCTGCAATATTCTTATCAGGATTATTTTGATGAATATTTTGGGATGAATTAGAATCCTGTTCAATATTTTTCTGAAATTTTGCTGTATTTTCAGTTCTAGGAGGTTGACTATTTACTTTTTGGGACTGATCCCGAACATCTTTCTCCCCAGCCATATTTATTGTGCGATCACCAGTATTTTTGGTCGGTTGATGATTGGAACTGGTTTGAGGATTATTTCTTGATTGGGAAGATTCGGATTTGTTATCCTGAGGCCAGTTTTGGTGTGTTTTTTCTGTATTAACCTTGTGCTGATTCTGTGTTTCTGGATTATTTTTAGTTTTGTGTGTAGTAGGTGTATCTTTCTGATTTTGATTGATGTGGCTTTGTTCAGAATTGATTTTGATTCTATCTGCAGGTCTGCTGGGGTCGGTCTGAGATTTTATATTTTGCTGGTCCTGTTGGGTACTTTGGCTCTGCTTTAGATTTTCTGGATTAGTCTGTTGATTTTTGGACTGGGTCTGCTGGTTAGGGTGAGAGGACTTTTTATCGATATTATTTATTGTCTTCTTGTAAACTTTGCCTGAAGATTTAGCACCAGTGTTTCCATTTTCTTGAGAATCTGGCTTTTGCCTTCCCGCTTCATTAGAGCTCGAAGGGCGCTGAATGTTAAACTGAGAATTCTCGCTACTATTTTTCTGCCCAATTTTTTGCTGATTTTTTGCAAAAGCCCTCTCAGGAATATTTTGCCGGAGATTTTGTGATGAATTCGAATTCTGTTCTCCATTTTTCTGAAATTTTGATGATTTTCCTGCTTGATTTTGTTGATTAGTTTCTTTTTGTGACTGGCCTCGGACTTTTTTCTCTGCCTTTATACTTATTGTTTGATTTTTTGGCTGTTGTGAATCAGATTGTTCAGAATGATGATCTTTACCAGTAAAGTTGCGAACATAAACCCGGTTCTGAGAATTATTTTCTGTTGGTGCTTTATTATTAGATTTAGAAGCCTGTGATACTCCAGTTTCAATATTAGCTGATTGATTGGATTTTGTCTTGATTTGTGAATATGCTTCTGAATTGGAAATGGCAGAATTATTTTCCTGATTTTGGACTGTGTTATTTCGTGAGGTATTGTTTACTTTATTAGAATTTGCAAAATTTTGTTTTGGCCGGGATTTATATTTCTGAGCAGTTTTCTGTCGGGTCTGAAATTCATTGATTGTCTGATTCTGTTTTAATCGGGCTGTAGTTGTTTGCTGATTATTGGATTGGGTTTGCTGGTTGGACTGGGAGTGGTTTTTATCAGCATGATTTATTGTTTGCTGATTTTGTGATTTGACTTTCTGGTTAGATTTAGATTGATTTCTATCAGTATATTTAATTGTTTGCTGATATACTTTGTCTTGGGACTCATCAATTGTATTTACATTTTCCTGAGAAGTTGAATTTTGTTTTCCTGGTTTATTAGAAAAAACCGTTTGCTTACTGCTTTGCTTATCAATATTTGTGTGGATATTTTTGTTATCTGCTATTGAATTTTTAGACTGATTTATCTTTTGCTGATTGGAATTGGTTTGTGTTTCCTGGTGATTTGCAACCTGGCTTTCGTTATTATTTTGATTTTGTTCAATCTTTAAATTATTGCTGGATTGATTTTGTTGAGCATTTGTAATGGTGGATTCTGTTGTACTTTTTGGGTTGCTCTGAAAATCCTGTTTGCTATTAATTTGGCTTTTTGCATTTTGTGAGGCATGAGAATTGTTATTTATTTTGTTCGAAGATTGAATGGACTGTTTGGATTGTTGAGTCTGATTTTCTGAATTTGTGCTGACCAGGGAAGACTTGGATTGATTGGTAGCACTATGTTGAAAATTTTGATTATCGGAATTGTGAGGAGTGGCTTTTGATTGGGCCTCAGTGTTTGTATTAGATTGTTCGTTTTGGATAGATTGATCAGCAGTTGAAGAAATTTTATGATTGTTAGCAGAGTGATTAGTATGAGTATTTATTTTTTCGGAATTTTTATTTGACTGATGATTAGTAATATTTTCAGGAGAAGTGTTTTGGTTTTTATATTTCTGATTAGAAATATTTTGTCGGTCTGGTGAAGATTTTATATTCTCCTGTGCGGATTGCTGGAGAATGTTATTGGATTTGCTTCGGGTGCTTGCATTTTTAGTTGAATTGTTGTTTATACTATTTTTTTGATTGTTGGTTTTGTTTTGACCGGGTTTGTTTTGAACTTGTTCAGTCTCTTCAGATGATGCTTGATTACTCTGAGTATTTTCTTTATTTTGCGTTTCAACATTAATTTTATTTTCTGATCTACTCTTATTTTGGGTAGAACTATTTTTTATGCTTTCATTTTGGGATTTCTTGGAACTAGATGATATATTTTCTGTGACCTTTCTTTCCGAACTATTAGTAGCAGGTTTTACTGCCGCGCTGTTTGGAGAAAGATTGGGTTTGTTAGAAGCCTTATTTGACGCTTCTGATTGATTTTGTTTTGTTATATCAGCCGTTTTTTTACTGTTTTGATTGGATTCAATTTGAGCATTTCCAGCCTTGTCATGTTCACTGGTTTGATTGCCGGATTTTGTATCCTTTGGTATTGTATTAGAACTATTAGTTATATTAGTAGATTGTTCCTGGGTTTTTCTGGTTATCTTATCCGCTACATTTTCAGCTTGTTTAGAATTTATTTTGTTCGTGTTGGTTGATTTTTCTGGAACAGTTTCTTTATTTTTGTCTTTCGAGTTTTTTGCTGAGGATCTATCCTGTTGTGGTGTTTCTTTAACCTGTTCCGAAATTTTTGTTTGTTGAGCAGTTTTTTGTGATTGTTCATTATCAGTTGTTTTTTCGGATTTCTGTTTTGCTGTCTGATTTTTGTCAGTTGCTATCTGTTTTTCAGCAGCTGGATTGTTTTTATTTTCTGCTTTTTTGCTGTCCCCGGAAGTTTTTGCTGATTCTGGATTAAATTGTTTATTACTTGAATTTGCCTGTTTGGTTTTGGCTTTATTTTTAGTATTGGTATTGGAAATGTTTTGACTGGAAGAATGCAATATTTTATTAGGGCTGTTTTGACTATTGGATTTTTTTGGATCAGAAAAACCAGATGAATTGGTAGCAGTTTTTGGTTTGTCCACCTCTATATTACCGGAATTATTTATATTACCGGAATTATTGGATTGATTCCTTATTTTGGCAGGTTTGGGATGCAATTCTCCTGAGAAGAAAGCATCAAAATTGATCCCATTCTCAATAGAGGAAGACTGGGATTTGATTCCAGCCTTTTCCGGGCTTGGGGTTTTGCCAAAATTTATTATGTTAAGTGTTTGGTTCATTTAATTGTTTATTATCATTTCATCTAGTTCCAAATTCATAATTTCAAAAAATTCCATTTATATAGTCTCAATTAATGTGCCAGGGTAAATATTTTTCACTGATAATTTTTATATATTCATTTTTCTCAAGAAATAAACAAATCAAAAAACAATGACTTAAAGTTTGTAAAACGCGGTGACTTTATTAAATTATCCCAAAACAAAAAAGGCTCTGATTCGGAAATAATTTCCACAAGTTCGGAAAATTGATTTGTATTAATTTGTATTTTAGTATTCATTTTTATACAATTTTTATGAAAAATGGTATGCAAAAACATTTGCTAATTATATAAATTACGAATTGTCAATATGTTAACTCGCTAACTTAGTTGTTAATCGGGCAGCTCGCTGAGGGGTAAGAGCCTGAATTAATTTTTGACGTTTGCGACTGCTCATCTGCTGGTAAATATTAATGAGCGTATTATCGTTAATTTCCTTCAGAATTGGCCGAAGATCTTCCACCCGCATTGATTCATAGGTTTTGGCTAGACTTTTAATATTTTCAGATTTATTCTGATTGTTTTCCATTTGCTCCCTAAGTTCCTGGATGTTTTGTTTCTGCTCATTGATAGTTGTTTCATGAGTTTGAATAAGATTTGTGAGACTATCATTTTTGCTATCTTTTACTGCTATCAGGCTGTCCTTCATAGTGATCAAATTTGCAAGGCTATCTCTCTGGGATTTGTCAATATATTCAGGTAATTCACCGGATTCGGTAACTTCCTGATCCTCACCGTTTTTCTTCTCCATATAGGATAAATAACCAAATATGATAGCAACTAGCACAGCAAAAGATATGAATCCTATTAATATCCAGAATAGGGCTTTACGCATTATCGATCCTTAATATCATTGTTTCGGGTTTTTCTTCGCAAGGCAATCTCACTTTCTTTCCTGCGCTCTTCTTTTTTACTTTTTTCCTTATAATCCTGATACTGTTTCTCTTTCAATTTTTCTAGAATTTTGCGATTTTTGCTAACTTCGACCAAATCTTTTCGAGCTTTTTCAACCTCATGGTTGGATTTTTGAACTTTCTGATTCTGGGAGGAAATTTTTTCATTCAATTGGGATAGATAATCTGCTGACGCTCTCAATTTTTCCAGAGAAATAGAATTATCTCCATTAATAAGAGTTTCAGTTCTTCCCAGGTGGTCGCTTTTTTTATTCTGTAATCTTTTCAGGCGGTCTCTTTCCAATTTGAGCTGCTGTTTGGATTTACTTAGATCAGTAGCCTTTAGATCTTCTTTGTCACTTTGAAATTTTAAGACACGATGCAGTGAAAATTTAAAGGATTTTGACATAAGTGATTATCCAATTTTTTCAGCTAACTCTTGCAGGTGTTCAAGATTGCTTTTGAAGTCAATAGACTCGTAAATATCCTGCTGTAAATAATCATTAATTTCATCGATATTATTAATAGCATTGTCAACTTTTGGATTACTACCTTCCTGATAAGCACCAATACTGATCAGATCTTCGTTATCTCTGTAGATGGCCAGAGTTTCCAGAATTTTCTGAGCATATTGTTTTTGTTCTTCTGAAGTAATGTCATTTTTTAGGCGGCTGACACTTTCCAGCACATCGATAGCTGGATAATGTCCTTTTGTAGCCAGGGAACGAGAGAGGACAATATGTCCGTCCAGAATTGAGCGAGCCGCATCACTGATTGGTTCATCCAGATCATCGCTTTCCACCAGCACAGTATACAGCCCAGTGATACTACCGTGCTTGTCTGTTCCTGCTCTTTCCAGCAGACGGGGGAGAAGAGCAAAAACTGAGGGTGTATAACCTTTTGTTGTTGGTGGTTCTTCCGCAGCAAGACCGATTTCTCTCTGAGCCATGGCAACTCTTGTCAAAGAATCCATAAGCAGGAGCACGGATTTTCCCTGTTCTCGAAAATATTCAGCAATAGCAGTAGTTATCAGCGCTGCTTTGACCCGCACCATAGCAGCTTGATCTGAAGTCGCCACTACAACCACGGATTTTTTTAATCCGCTCTCACCAAGATCTCTTTCAATAAATTCCCGCACTTCACGCCCCCGTTCACCAATTAATCCAATAACATTCACATCAGCCTCAGCATAGCGGGCAATCATTCCTAATAAAACACTTTTTCCAACGCCACTTCCAGCAAAAAGGCCGACTCTCTGGCCTTTTCCAATAGTGGTCAATCCGTCTATGGCGCGAATTCCAGTAGTTAAATGCTCGGTAATTCGTTGGCGGGTCATGGGATTGGGAGAATCATTATAGGCGGGTTGCTCATCTTCAGCATTGACCGGTCCTTTCCCATCAATAGGATTTCCCAGACCATCGATTACTCGGCCTAAAATTCGCTCATCAACTTTAATAGAAAGGGGCTTGGGACTTCTGGTAACTGTGCTTCCCGGAGAAATTCCTACAGTTTCGTCAAGAGGCATGAGCAGAACCTTATCCTGGCGAAATCCCACAATTTCGGCGCGAATAAAATCACCGGTTCGAGTTCTGATTTTACACAATTCTCCCATCGTACCATCCGGCAGACTGGCTTCAATTATCAGGCCAATGACTTTGGAGACCTTCCCTTCAATAGTAAGGACAGAATCGGTCTCATCAATCTGATCGGAATGTTCCTGCAGTTTGTTTGCAATTACCATTATATATTATCATTTTGAGTTTTTAGGTTTTCTAATTGCCTGCTGATTCGGGCGTCGATTTTTAAGTCATGGGTCTCCAGAATACAGTCAGCCGGCTCTAGATCTGAATTTTCAATGAGGTGAACTTTGCTTTGGGAAGTGAGTTCACTATTCAACTTTTTGATCGAAATATCAGGCATTTTTTCAGATGGAATCTGGATTGTTAATTCGCCCTGATCAATGAACTCGGTAATATATTTATTGATCAATTTCTCTATATATTTTTTGTAATCGTTTTTATGCTCCAATTCCCGCTCAATGATTTTTTGAGCAATTTGATAAGCCAATTCTAAAAGTGGTTCAGTCGCCTTTTCCAGAGAATCATCAAATTTTTTTTCCAGAGATTCAAGCATGCTTTTATATTTTTGGTGATAATTTTTTTCAAGTTTTTTAAACTCAACCTGGGACTGTTCTTTGCCTTCTTCTACTCCAGCTTGAAAGGTTTCCTCCCGGGCATTTTGTAGAGATTCTTCCATCATTTTTATCTGATTTTGTAATTGCTCAATTTCCTGTTCGTATTCAGCTGCTGTCCTGGAACGATTTACTGAATCTCCATTATTTTGCGATAACTGATCCGGTTCTTGTTCTGAGGTCAAATTTGTAACAGGATCATCCAGGTTTAATTTGAGTGTTTTCATTCTATGATCTCTTCGTCTTCACGATTAAGTCTTATCTCTCCAGTTTCTTCAAGATCTCTAACTATATCAATGATTCCCTTTTGGGCATCTTCGACTTCCCGCACCCTTACCGGACCTAGATATTGTAATTCATCTTCCAGCATATCAGCAGCACGCGAAGACATATTTTTTAGGAATTTCTCTTTCAAAGAAGGTGTAGCACCCTTGAGTGCCAAAGCAATGGACTGAGAGTCAGTTTCTTTGTTAATTCTTTGAACAGCGGAGTCGGCCAGTTTTTCAATATCTTCAAAGAGGAACATGTTACTTTTGATATCTTCAGCAAGCTTGGGATCTTTTTCTTTAATGTCTGATAAAATAGTTTTTTCCGCTGAGCGGGAAGCAGAATTAAGGATTTCAGCAA
>JAIPJV010000156.1 GCA_021734005.1 Fidelibacterota bacterium | reverse complement strand
GATGATAAGTGGGAATCAGGATTCGGCCATTATATTTGTGCCGGGATTGACGCAAATTTTTCAGGCTGTCTTTGGAATCAAGAAGTGTATGGGCAGCCACCAGCCCTAAAGCAACTATAATATCGGGATCAACAGCCTCAATTTCCTGCTCAAGATAGCCAATACAATTTTTTATTTCATCTTGATGGGGATTCCGATTTTTTGGCGGACGACATTTCACTATATTTGAAATGAAAACATCTTCCCGGGTCAGATCAATAGCTGTCAGAATTTTATCAAGCAATTGCCCTGATCGACCAACAAAGGGAACTCCCTGTTTATCCTCTTCCCGACCAGGCGCTTCACCAATCAACATCAAACTAGCATCAGAGTCACCATTTCCGGGAACTTTATGGGTAACTGTTTTATGGAGAGGGCATTTTTCACAATTTTCAAGCATTATATGGATTTCGGCCAGAGGATTTTCTTCTCCCTGATCTTCCGCCTGTTCACCAAGATAAATTTCACCAGGATACATCTCACTTTGCTGTTGAAAATATCTTTTTATATCGTCTTTAATATCAGTCATTTTGTTCCACTACAGTCTTGATAAGCTGTTCTGCAATTTTGCGTTTTGCAGCTTTGGGAAATTCAAATCGTGACCCATCATTTTCAAATAATACAATCTGATTAGTATCGGATTCAAATCCTGCTCCCTTTTGAGAAGGATTATTCCAGGCTACAAAATCCAAGCCCTTATTTTTCATCTTCTCAATCGAACGATCGGAGCCTTCTTCAAATTCAACACTAAACCCAACTATACAAGCCTTGCTATCATTCTCTCTGAAATTTTTGACCAGATCAGGATTAACTTCAATTGCCAGACTGTTTTCCAGACTGGTTTTTTTAATTTTGGATTGATCCCGTTTGGCAGGAGTGATATCCTCCACTGCAGCCGCCATAAAAAGGTAGTCTGTTTGACCGGCATAATCCATAAGACTGGACTGCATTTCCCGGGCAGATTGAACACTGATTTTCGTGACGCCCGGAGGTGCAGGCAGATTACTCGGCCCGCTTATCAGAGTAACACTAGCGCCCTCTTTGGCGGCTTCATTGGCAAGAGCATAGCCCATTTTCCCTGAAGAGCGATTACTAATAAATCTGACCTGATCCAAAAATTCCCGGGTTGGCCCGGCTGTGACAACCACATTTTTACATGCTAAACGATTCTGGCCATGCAAATATCTGTGGAACTCCTCCACAATCACTTCCAGGTCTGCCAGACGGCCAGTTCCCTGATCGCCGCAGGCCAATTCACCTTCCTCAGGCTCTATGAATCGATATCCAATTTCTTTCAGAGCAGCAATATTCTCCTGAGTGACAGGATTGTTATACATATTAACATTCATGGCCGGAGCAAAAGCAACCTTGCCATTCTCACTGGCCAAAATAATTGCGCTGAGCAGATCATCGGCAATTCCATTGGCAACCCGAGCAATCAAATTGGCAGTGGCTGGAGCAACCAGAATTCCGTTAGCTTTTCCCAGCTCGATATGGCGGGTTCCAGCATTATCATCGGCAAACATCTCAATGTAGACATCTTTGCCTGTTAATGTGTTTAAAGTCAGAGGAGTAATAAAGTGAGTTGCTGCCTTAGACATTACAACCCGAACTTCTGCACCCTCTTTGATAAGCTGGCGGGTCAGCAAGGCGGATTTGTAGGCAGCAATACTTCCGGTCACTCCCAGAACTAGGCTGTTGTTCTCGAAGAGCATAATTTATTCTTCCGAATTTCTCAACTCATATTCTGCTTTTCCATTCATAACTTCTTTCAATGCAATTGTAGTCGGCTTTTCCATTTCATCCCAATTAACTTCTTCTTCATCAACATAAATTGTTTCTTCCTGTTCTTCGCGAGCATCGGGCATGGGATACTTGGCTATTCTGAGTTTGTTGATCTGTTTGGCTCTTTTGGCAGCTACTAAGCAAAGTTTGTAAATATCATCGGATTGCTTGTTAAATTCATCTAAACTTATCGGCATATTAAACCTTCTCCTTTATTATTTGATGGATAGTATTTACGGTTTCATCTAGATCATCATTGATTATGGAAAAATCAAATTGATCTTTATAGCTCATTTCTTCATTTATTCTAAGATTTCGCTGTCTAATTGTTTCCTTGTTTTCTGTGCCCCGTTTCCCCAATCTTTTCTTGAGTTCATCCAGACTGGGCGGTAAAAGAAAGACAGAAAAACAATCTTCCGGGTATAATTTTTTAATGCGCATAGCACCTTTAACATCGATGTCAAGAAGCATGAACAGGCCTTTTTCCAGAGCATTTTCAAGAGTGCTTTTCAAAGTCCCATAATAATTATCAAAAACCGATTCCCATTCCGCCAGTTTATCTTCTTCAATGTATCTTTCAAATTGGCGCTTGCTCACAAAATGGTAATCCTGTCCATCAGTTTCATTTTTGCGGGGTTTTCGGGTTGTGCAGGAAACAGAAAAAGCATAACGGTCGGATTTTTTCATCAATTCCCGGCATACAGTCGTTTTTCCCGTTCCTGATGGAGCTGAAACTGGTATTAGGAGTCCTCGCTCATTCATAAAATATTTCTTACCTGTTCTTTAATTTTTTCCACTTCATTCTTGGATTCTACAATAATATGAGAAATTTCAGAATTGTTGCATTTGGCACCGATTGTGTTCAATTCTCGATGAATTTCCTGGGCTAAAAAATTAAGTTGTTTACCAGCCAGTTTTTCTCCGTCCATATATTTGCGAAACTGCTGAACATGGCTGATAATTCGATCGCATTCCTCAGTAATATCAATTTTTTTGGCAGCCATAGCAGCTTCCTGTAAAATTCGATCTTCATCAATGTCAGATTCATCCAGCAGGTCTTTGATGCTGGCTTTATACTGCTCGTAGAGTTCATCCTTTATATTATCGGAGCGGGATACAACATTCTTAATGTTTTTTTCTATCCCTTCAATATAATCTTGTAAGCGGTCATAAAGGGCTTCGCCTTCTTCCCTGCGCATATCATCGACATCCTGAAGTGCAAGTTCCAATCCTTCTTTTATCTTTTGGTAAACTGATTCAGTGGCAATGTCGTCTTCCTCCAGCAATTTATCGGAAAATTGCAAAATATGGTCGATAGTAACATCACCGTCGAGATCGAGGGAGTATTTAATGTCACTAAGGCTGGAATAGATATTTTTCAGTTTTTTGGAATTAAAATGGAGGATTTCCCGGCCTTCCGCCCGTTCTTCGACTTCAATTTTAAGATTTATACTGCCTCTCTGGAGGGCTTCTTTTATCTGGCTGGTTAATTTGATCTCATAGTCGGACAAAAAATCAGGAATACGGGGATAAACTTCGATATAGCGATTATTTACAGCTCGAACCTCAATAGTAATATTACCTATCGAAGTGGACACACTGCGTTTTCCATATCCGGTCATGCTTTTTATCATATTAGGCTCCCTAAATCAGATTGGAATTTAATAAAAAGCCGTTCCAGTTGCAAGGTTATCAGATTATTTATCATATTTATTTTTAGACCTTTACAGGTAAAATAGTTTACATTCTCTCGGGTGCTTCTATACCAATAATATTCAGACCATTAGCCATAACAGTCTTGGTCGCCTTGACAATTTCCAATCGCGCCAAAGTCAAATCTTGATCGTCAGTGAGAACCCGGCATTCTGTATAAAATTTATGAAAGGCAGTGGCCAATTTTTCCAGGTAGCGGGTAATATGCTGGGGTTCCAGACTTTCCCCGCACAATTGGACAACTTCTTTGAATTCTTCCAGCACGTACAACAGGTCCAGAGTTTCCGGTTCTGATAACAATTCCAAAGATCCAGAGCGGTCAACATCAACGCCTCGTGCTCGAGCTTTGCGTAAAAGGCTGCATATTCTAGCGTGAGCATATTGTAAGTAAAAAACAGGGTTCTCTTCACCCTCCTTCTTGGCCAGATCCAGGTCAAAATTCAACTGACTCTGGGCTTTGCGCATTATGAAAAAATAGCGGACAACATCTTTGCCAACTTCATCAATCAGTTCATCAAGAGTTACATAATTGGCTTTTCTGGTTGACATTTTTACTTTTTCATCACCGCGCATTAGAGTTACGAATTGATGAATAACAACTTCAACTTTGTCAGTTTCCACTCCCAGAGCACGCAAACCTGCTATTACATCTGGATAAGTGGCATGATGATCAGCACCAAAGACATCAACAATTCTGTCAAAACCGCGCTCAAACTTGGTTTTATGGTAGGCCATATCAGGTAACCGGTAGGTGGCTTCGTCAGCAACACTTTTCCACAGAACCCGATCATCCTCGACTCCGTACTTGCTGCCTTTGAACCAGATCGCACCATCTTTCTCGTAACTTGCCCCGATAGATTCAAATTTGTTAAGCACTTCATCAATTTTACCATTCTCATAAAGTGTCTTTTCATTGAAATAACGGTCAAATTTTATTCCCAGAGTTTTCAGGGTATTATTGATATCCTCGAAAACAGTCCCTTCAGCATACTGGCGAAATACTTGAGCGTCCTTATCGTCTTTGTATTTGTCGCCGAATTCATCTACAATTTTTTGGGCAACATCTCTGATATATTCACCCTGATAATAATCTTCCGGCATTTCATCATCAAAGCCCAGCAATTGGCGATAGCGAACATAAGTTGAATAGCCCAGAATTCTCATCTGTCGCCCGGCATCATTATAGTAATACTCTCTGTGCACCTGATATCCATTCCAGTTCAAAATCCGGGCAATACAATCTCCCAGCACAGCCTGGCGACCATGGCCAACTGTAAGCGGGCCAGTTGGATTGGCACTTACAAATTCAACAATTGTTTTTTGGCCTTCCCCTTGATCATTTTTACCAAAATCCGCTCCCTGTTCTTAAATTTCAGCAATAATTGACTGAAGGGCTGATTCGGTCATGAAAAAATTAATAAAGCCAGGGCCTTTTATCTCAACCTTTTCAACCAGATCCGGTTCTTCAGGTATGTTTTCCACAATAGTCTCTGCGATTTCACGAGGCGGTTTTTTGAGATAACGGGGCAATTTCATCGCCAGATTAGAAGAAAAGTGGCCATGAGAACTTTCCTTTGGTCGCTCTATTTCAATCATTGAGTGAGGATCATCAATTTTACGGTCAAGCCCAGAATTTTTCAACGCCTGAAAAATCATTTTTTCGATTTTATTGTTCATTGTTCTCCTATTATTTGACAACCGCAAATTTAAATTAACATCAGCCAACACGCAATCTTTTATTGCTTAAAAAATAGTGATTAACAGCAAAGTTTATCAGAATTGCATTAAATTGGGTATGACTAAAATTTTAT
>JAIPJV010000155.1 GCA_021734005.1 Fidelibacterota bacterium | reverse complement strand
TGGAATGGAGTTACATCGTACCTTTCAATTTTTATTTTGCTGCAGAACATTATCTGGAAGACCGGGATAACACGCTGCTTTCTTTTGACATTAAATCAAAAATATTCAAAAATACACAGGCCTATGCAACTTTCTTTTTTGATGAATTAAAATGGTCAAAATTGGGTAGTGAATGGTGGGGCAATAAACAGGCTATTCAACTGGGGATGCGCAATCATAGTTATCTGGGAAAATTCCCTCTTAATCTGCAAATTGAATATACTGCTGTGCGCCCCTGGACTTATACACACAAATTTTTTAACAATAACTTCACCAATGACAGGTATGGCCTGGGATTTCCCTATGGACCGAATTCCCAGCTATTCTATTTTAATGGGCAGGTCAGGGTGAATTACCGTCTGAAAATATTTGTGGAATACAATTATCTTCAGCATGGCCAGAATACTGAGGAAACTATTTTTGGTGGACAGGCTACGGATAATTATGAATTGAGAGACACGGACTATGATAATTCTACTGGCTGGCTAATGGGCGATATTCTGACCCGTAATCAAATTGAAATAGGGGCCCGATTTGAATACATTAATGACTGCTATTTATACGGAAGTCTGCAATATCGAGTAGACGAAACGGATGCGGAAAATAATACTTATCTCTACAGCTCCGTAGGAGCAAGCATAAATTTTTAAGCAATATAATCAAAATGAGGTTTTTATGAGCATTAAGCGTGAAGAGCTCGAAAAATATCTAAATCAGTTACTAAAAGTTGATGAATTTGACGATCTGGGACCGAATGGTTTACAGGTTGAAGGCTGCCCGCAGATCGAGAAGATAATTACTGGAGTGAGTGGCTGTGTTGAATTGTTTGAGAAAGCAATTCAGAAAAATGCCGACGCCATCGTTGTTCACCACGGCATAATCTGGGAATTTGAAAATCCGGTTTTTAAAGGCGGCTACAAAAAGAGAGTCAAACTTTTGTTAGAAAACAATATCAATCTATTCGGCTTTCATCTGCCGCTTGATGCTCATGATGAATTCGGTAATAATGCAGTGTTGGCTGATATTTTAGGTCTGGAAGATCGCCAGCCTTTTGGTAGCTTTAATGGAATGAAAGTAGGTGTCAAGGGGCAGATTGGGCAATCTTCTGATCATGTTTTTGAAACCATTAAAAAAGAAATCAATTCTGATGCTGTCATGTTCCCTTCAGGTCCTGAAAAAATTGAACAGGCCGGGATCATTAGCGGTGGCGCAGAAAAAAGCATCAAAGAAGCAGTGGCTGAAGGGCTGGATTTATTTCTGACTGGTGAAGTTAGTGAACATGTTATGCATTATGCTAGAGAAGAAGGTATCCATTTTGTAGCGGCTGGACACCATGCCACAGAACGCTTTGGCGCTCAAGCTCTGGGTGAACATCTAGCCGATAAATTTGACCTTGATGTAGAATTCATCAATATACCCAACCCTGCCTGATATTTTTGATAATGTCATATGATAGTATCAAATATTTTCTGATAATGTTAAAACCTGTTTAAAACCCCTTTAAAAGCCGTTTTAAAAATAAAGGTGCTGCATGAAAAAGAGACTGGCAGTTTTAACTCTTTTTTCTATTACCTTTGCCTTTTTTGTAACTGCTGAAATGTATTTTATCAGATCACATTATTATCCTAATGGATTTGATTTTCCTGTTAAATTGCTGAAAGGCCTACCCCTTGCAATAGAATTTATGCGGCAGCTGGCCAACCTGGTGATAATTTTTTGTGTATCTTACCTAGCCGGGCGTAATTTTCGGGAAAGAATGGCTGCTTTTATGTTGGTATTTGGTCTCTGGGATATATTTTATTATATCTGGTTTTATACTCTTATTCAATGGCCACCGGGTCTTATGACCTGGGATCTTTTGTATCGAGTGCCTGTTCAATGGAGCGGGCCGGTGATTGCCCCTATAATTGTAAGCATAGCCCTAGTAAAAGCTGCATTGTTGATTTTCTATTTCGAAAGCAAAAATTGGAATATAAAATTCAACTTGTCTGATTGGCTGGTTGAGGTTTTTGCTGGAATTGGAGTTCTGACTGCTTTTTTATGGAATTATCAAAAAATCCAGCAAGGTCAGATTCCGGAATATTTTCCCTGGTGGATTTTTGGAGTGTCGGTGGGGCTAGGTATCTGTTATTTCGCCTATAGGTTTGGGACATTTTATATTTCTGAAAACAGAAATGGGTAAACCCAAATTTATAGCATTTCTATCTAAAATTATCTATAAATCATTGCAAAAATGTTTATTTCAATAGCAGCACTTTTCTACTTTTTTGAAAATTATTTCCTTTGATTTTGATGAAATATAATCCGGTTGGCAAGTTGCTGCCCGATTTATTGAGGCCATTCCATAAAAATTTGTACCGGCCACCTTTTGCATGAGAGAGATCTTTTTGGAAAACTCGTCTTCCTTTCAGGTCATAGATTGTCAACTTTAGATTTTGACCTTTTTGCAGAGAGTATTCGATATTTACAGTCTGATTAAAAGGATTAGGATAGGGTGAATAGAGTTGATTGGAAGTGGGAAGGTTGGCCTGTTTGTTTTGTTTGACTTCGAGAGTCGGATCTCCTTCGATTAAGGTGACGGAACCGTCTAATCCTGCTGCCAGAACTTTATCTTCATTTATAGGATTTACTGTCGTTATATAAGAATGAGAAGCCCAATATTTCCATTTTATAGAGCCATCCGATTGCCCAACAGAAACGACGAAACCTTTTTTGCCTCCCGATAAAACCAGCCCGCCTTTTCCAACAGGCATTGAAGGGGTCGAATCCCAGCCATAATTTGTAGATGATTGCCATAATTTTGTGCTAGATTCGGCAGTCGCATCGAAAGCATAAAGATTACCATTCAAAGAACGGGCATAGACCTGGTCTTTATTACTATTAATACCAATTGATTCCCAGACATCATAACTATCATTATCCCAGACAAGCTCTCCATTGTTGATATTCAGGGCTATTAAATAGCGTTCAGGATCAACAACAAAAACAAAGTCTTCATTGGCAACCGGCCAGCAAGCTGCCGGTGAGTAATAGAACCTCGCCTGGCGGTTCCATTTCCAAATTCTATTTCCTGTTGATCTATTCAAGCAATGTACATACGTATCCCAGGAACCGAATATTATTTTGTTATCAACAATAGCAGGTTGACATTCAATTAATTGATCTGCTGAATAAGACCAGGATTTCTCCCGGGTGAATTTATTTACAGCATACATTTCATTGCTGGCTGCAAAATAAATTAGACTATCCCTGACTGCTATCGGATTGATAATGGCTGAACCGGCTTCATATTTCCATTTTATATCGCCATTATTTGAAGAAATAGCATATAAATTTCCATCTGCAGAACCAATATACACAATACTATCATCAACTGCAGGTGAAGAAAATACAGATCCACCAGTTTTCACAGGACTCCACGCCTGAGTACCATCTTCTATATTGATGGCATGAATTCCTCCTGTGCTGGTGCCTATATAGACCTGGCTGCTGTCATAGGCCGGCCTTGTAATGACTTCAGCGCCAGTATGGTATCGCCAGCTGGCTTTTGGATAGTTGCCATCTTCAGAATAAAAGCTACATGTCCTTTTAATATTGACACCACTTTCTAATTGAAAATTAACTGTAAGGGCGTGATATCCATTCGTAAGGTTGTTAGGATTAATAGTAATTTCCCAATTCTTACCGGAACCGGTCATAGATGCTGAACCATTTTCATGAAAATAATAATTACCGCTAGTAGCACTTTGCTCTAATTGTATGTTTATGGTTTTCTCTTCTGTGATAAGATCACCATGATTTAAATTTGTAAATTTAAGATCGGGTTGGGCAGTATCAGCGCAGGGGATACTAAACCAGGCGTCTTCCAAACCGGAGTCTGTGAAAAAGGGATTGATAACCAATTCTTTTTTGGATGCAGACAAAACATTGAAACCGGAGCCACCCGAGCTGTATGTATCCATAGACATTACACCTGGCAAACCCTCAAAATCATAGGTCCTATTTGAATGGCCATGACCAACGAGGATCAAGGCAATCCGGTAATCTTTTAAGATATCAAGAACTTTCCATGAATTACTTACAGAACTCTGGACACTTGGTAGGTGGTAGAATACAATTACTGGGGTATTGGGATCCTCCATGCTGGCAAGGTCTTCTATCAACCATTCCAGCTGGACTGGATCAAAAAAGCCGCCTCCTCCTCGTAGATAGATTGCATTATTCAAACCAATAAAGTGAAATCCTTTATGATCAAAGGAATAATAGAGATCGCCAAAATTGTTTTTATAGGATTCCATGCCTGATTCTGTCCATTTGGAATCGTGATTTCCGGGAATTATATAGACAGGAAGATCAATACCATTTAAATATCGATTAGCAGTTGACAGTTCAGAATTTAACCCCTTTTCTGTTAGGTCACCTGTATGAATAACAAAATCGAGCATAGATTTATTGGCGTTAATACTATCTATTGTTTCCTTTGTACCGGAATTAGTAGATGAAAGGCCTAAATGAGAATCAGTAATCCAGCCAATATTAAATTGGATTTCAAAAGTAAGGGGATCAAGACTTAGGTCGCTGTCAGATATTGTAATGTTTTTATATGTTTCACTATCATCAGTATAACCATTATTATCAAAAACTAGGCTATAATTTCCAGGAGGAAGATTTGAGAATTGATAGTTTTCCTGATGGCCAGCTGAATCAATACCGGCAATGATCTCAGTACCTTCGGGAATTAATTCAATCCTGCATCTGGCAGAGTCATTTTCGTCACTATAGAATACTTCCCCATCTATGGAATAAATTGCATCAGAAGATTTTTCCATTATTTGAGGTGTTATTTGTTTATCGGAATTATCAATTTTAATAGAATCAACAGTCAAAGTGTCGTATCCCCAACGAGAACCTTCTAATCTATAATAACCAGATGGTAAATTTTGAAATTGAAATGAATTATTATAAGGAGATAGGGTTACATCATGGAGCAAAGTATTCGTACCTGCTTTATAGAGAAATAATTCTGTCTCGGATTTTCGAATATTATCTTCGAATTCAAGGCTACCTGATATATTAAACAGGTCCATTTGACTGGTTAGTCTAATTGCATCAGCAATCACATACTGGCCACTATCGCTTTCAAAGTAATCTGTGGTCGATACTGAAGATGAATCGGATAACTGAAAATTACCAATATTGTTCCAACCCGGAGAGTGATAAAGATCGACTTTGATCAGAGAGTCTCCCGATTCTGTATGAACAGTCCAGCGCGAGTCTTTGGCAAATTCGTAATCAATAGAATAGGTTTCAATTTTGTAGGTCCCTGGAAAATTCAG
>JAIPJV010000154.1 GCA_021734005.1 Fidelibacterota bacterium | reverse complement strand
TAGATCTGGTAGGATATTTCCTTCAAGAGAATCGAAATCCCAGTAACTAACCAAATTGTCATATTTAGGATGGGGTTCAGTTATTCTCTTATACATCCATTCCTGAATCATTTCTTCATCAAGATCAGTATTCCATAAGCGGAGTTCATCCTGATACCCATCGGTGGGGAAGAATTCATTATCATCTTCATAAGCACCAATTTCAAATGAAGCCAGACTATCATAATTAATATCGCCCCATTGATCCAGGAACTGACTGACAAGAACACCATTTACATAGAGCTTAGTAGTATCACCATCATAGGTTCCGGCTACATGATACCATTCATTTCTTTCTAAAAATCCTGGTGAAGTTAGGAAATCCATGTTTCCATTATCATCGCCTGACTCAGGACCTGGTCCCATTGTAGATAAGGCAAAATCGACTGTAATATTGGGGGCATCATCATGAGTACCAAATTTCCAGCCTCTTTCGTAACCTCCATTATCTCTATGTACACCAATAAAGCCACCATCGTCACGTCCTCTATACAGATTTATCCAGCATTCAACAGTCATATTACGAGTAGGCAGATTTGAATTGACCTCAATACCATCACTGATTGGAGCCCAGGAGGCCTGACCATCGAATTTAATTGTCTTATTTTTAGCCTGAACCGGGACATAACCAGATCTGTGAATAAATCCGCCCTGGCCATCAATATCCCAGGTTCTCTCATCATCATCTTGAGTAGCGAGTTTTCGATTCCATATATTCAAGTCTGCTACAGTGATAGTACCATCTTCAGCATCATCATCAGCAAAGAATAGCACTGAACCTTCTGGTTCAATTGCTAAGGGTCCATCAGTTTCCAGACTTTCTTTAGCCAATAGACTATCCCGATCAACATACAGAATTGCATTGGCTACTGTGTCACCCAGACTAACAGCCAGAGCTACTCGATACCATTCTCCATAACGGATTTTAAATTCCGAAGTATCAGTCCAACCCAGTACATCAGAACCTATCCGGCCCATTTCATCTATGAATAAATCAGCATTGTCATTATTATCAGGATTGGTTTGGAGGAGGGCATATTTATCAGGTTTATTTACTTTAATATCCATTGAAACAGTATATTCATTTACTTTTGTTGCAGCTTCATCATAACCATTAACCATCATACTATGATTGGCAATGTAGTAGCTACCAGTACCTATTTGGGCTGCAGGATCACCAAAAGCCGGACCTTCAGCTAATGTGTGGGAACCTTCCAGAATCAAATCTTCACCTTTTGTAGCTGCTAACATATTTGTTTCATCTGCTAAAGGCCAGCTGCCTTTAGGAAAATCTGTGGTTACACTGTGGCCATATCCGCCCATGGCTTTTATTACTTCCTCACTCAGAGGGCGATCATATAGAGCAATTTCGGCAACATCAAAAGGATTATCTAGAGCAGCATCACTACCAAAAAATGTAAATGCATTGGAATTAAAGGGTGAATCAAAAGCAAATTCCCCATCCATTTCAAGTAGATCACCGGATTCTCTATGTTCAAGGGTCCAGACAAGCTGTCCATCAAGATAAAATTCATATCTAGTTGGGAGATCAGCAACAACTACCATTCTAAACCAACCGGTAGTATCTTGAATTCGATAAAAAGAATCTCCTTCATCTCCACCAACTTCTCCTTCTGCAGTGACATAGTGTTCTGCATCATCAGCACCAGCATCTCCATTATTATCAGCACTATGAAAAACGTAATCCTGACCTAAACTGGGAATATGAAAATCATAGACCAGGGTGTACTGGTTAACTCGTTTGGGAGCTACATCAGGATTATTAGGATCGCTGCCATTAGGGAATATATCGTGGAGACATCTATAATAGCTACCCAGAGCAACCTGGACGGCTCCATTGCCTGCTTCAGGTCCGTCAACTGCATAAAATCCATTGATATCATAATCTGCCGCAACAGTGTCCCGAATCAGATCATTTCCAACAGTAGCAAGTTCAAGGTTGGCAGGATCATCAAATAACCAGTGTCCAACCAGGCCATCCGATGGTAATGTCTCAATTTGGGCACTCATAATCAATGGTATGAGCAACAAACTGATAATTAGCATTTTTCTTAACATTATGTTCTCCTTATTTTTCAATACTTATAATTACTATATCTTCTATCCCTGGAATTCCAGGGATAGAAGACATTATAGTTATTTAATTAAGATCATTTTCTTTAAGGAAGTGTATTCTTTAGTTTTAATCTGATAAAAATATGTACCTGAGGCTACATCCGATGCATTCCATCTAACTGTATGAAAACCGGCTTCCTTATTCTCTTTAACCAGCTGAGTTACAGTTTTACCCTGAAGGTTGTAAACTGTAATAGTGACAAAAGACTGAACTGGCAGATCAAATTCAATTGTAGTTACAGGGTTAAAGGGATTTGGATAATTCTGATGGAGAGCAAAGTCATCAGGTAGAGCATTTTCATTTTTCAGTGAAGTAGTATTAAAACTAACGGATTCGGAATATTCACTTTCATTACCAGCATCGTCAAACGCTGTTACTCTATAGTAATATGTATCACCGGAAATAAGATCGGAATCGACTAACTCTGTTTCTGAGGTTTTATAAGCAGGTTCCTGACCTGAGGGATCAAAATCGGGACTGGTTTTACTTTTGTAGATAGCATAGTATTCAAAATCAGGATCGGGACTTGGATTCCAGCTCAGATTGACGCCTTCATCACCAGCACTTGCCATCAGATTCTGAGGAACACTGGGTTTAATATTGTCAACAGAATAACCTTCAACAGGTTGTGAATACCAGACTCCATCATTGGAAGTTGTCACCAGCCTAAACTCAGCAATATTATCACTTTCCTCTGTAGAATCAGCAAGAGTTTTGACCATAACCTGATAGATAGAATCACCTGTAGCCGGTGCAGAACCAAAAGAAGTCCAGACATCGCCGTCTTTTCTCTGCATATAGTATTTAATATCACTGTGATTACCATCGTCAAGGATAGCACTATGAAAGGAGATAAAAACCCAGCCGCCCTGGTCATCAGGAACATCTTTAATAGAAATAATCTCTGGATTTTCAGCAAGATTAATAACCTGTTCATAATCTAAAGCATAATTGTAGATTCTGACTTCATCTATTAAGCCATCAAAATAATCACCATAGCTACCAGTACCATCATTACCAATTACAGTATTTAAACCAGCATCGATTGAACCTTCAAGATGTCCAATATCTTCATAACCGATGATTTCACCATCAGCATACATAGTAGCTATGCTATCACGATCATGAGTAACACAGATGTGGTGCCATTCATCATCACTTATGATGGGTTCATCGGGATCAAAATCTTCATCATCATCACTTTCGGAAGTATTATAATTCCATTGCCAGCTGCCTTCACCACCGCCTTCACCAGCGATTAACCAGCCAGTATTATTACCACTTCCCCAATCTTTGTTGGAGATAATAGGTGCATCACCTTTCCATCTACTGGTTTTTACCCAGATAGAAACAGTAAAGTCGGATTTATAACCAAAATTGAGGTCTTCTGTGTCACCCAATTTGATCCAGTGACTATAAGCAAAATTCATATCGAGATCAACGGCATTGCCAAAACGCCCCTCAACAAATTTTGGTGAGGCTTCTTGACCATTTTGATCATAATAAACACCATCAGCATCACCAACCATATCTTCCATTGTATTATCGAAAGTCCAGTGACCAACCGGTTTAGGCATAACAGGCTTCTCTGCCAATTTTTCTATTTGTTCTTTTTCAATAACATAATTATACATTCTTATATCATCAATATCACCTTTGAACCAGTAGGGGTAATTCACGCCCTGGGCTCCATCTGTACCAACTACAACTGGGTAGCCGGAATTAAGGGATCCAGAACGCGTCGAGATGTCCATTGTATCCTGAGGGACACCATCAAAATAAAAAATTGCTACACTATCACGATCATGGGTTACAGCTAGATGATGCCATTTACCATCGCTAAGCATGGGACCGTCAGGATCATAGTCAAGGTCATCGTCACTACCAACAGTGTTGTAATTCCATTGCCAGCTGCCTTCACCACCACCTTCTCCGGCGATTAACCAACCCACATTATTACCACTATCCCAATCTTTATTGGAAATAATTGCAGCATCATCATTCCAGCCATCAGAGCGAACCCAAAGAGCTACACTAAAATCAACTTCATCACCAAATCTAAAATCGAGCGAATCACCTAAAATAACATGATCACTATATCCATCCAGACTAAGGGCTCCGCCTCCAAACAAATCTTCTGTGTAAGTTAATTCATAGCCAGAAAAAGTACCATGAGCATCGTCAACTGCATCTTCCAGAGTATAATCAAAAGACCAATGGCCAACTAGTTCCGGGATTAGTTCCAGTTCTGCTAAATCTGCAACTTCTTTTTCTGTCAGAACCCCTAGATAGATTCTAACTTCATCAATTGCACCACCGAACCATTCTGGCCAGAATTCGCCTTCAGCACCATCTGTACCAACTACTGTCGGATATCCGGGATCAACTGATCCTAAGCGGTCGGAAACATCGTCCAGGCTTTGTAAGATTCCATCAAAATAATACTTTGCATCACCATCGCGGTCAACAGTTACTGTAATATTGTGCCATTTGTCGTCACTAAGAATAGGGCCGTCCGGATCATAATCAATATCGTCATCGCTTTCCGAAGTGTTATAGTTCCACTGCCAGCTGCCTTCGCCACCACCTTCACCAGCGATTAACCAACCGGTATTATTTCCACTATCCCAGTCTTTGTTGGCAATTATAGGAGCATCATCCATCCAGCCAGTAGTTTTTACCCAGACTGAAACACTAAAGTCATTTTCTCCTAAATTCAGATCTGTACTATCACCTAAGACAACATACTCTTTGCTGTTGTAATCCAGATCAAGAGCCTGGCCAAAGCGGCCTTCTGTAAATTTCAATGAACCATCCCCGGTAGCAGTTTTAAATGTGCCATCTACACTACCGGCGGAATCGACCAAAGAACCATCAAAAGCCCAATGGCCTAATAAAGTGGCTGACTCCTGGGCAAACAAACCGCCTGAAAAAGTCAAGACCACAAAACTAATTAATAATGTCAATTTTACAATCTTCATAATCCCTCCAAAATTTAGGTTAATTATTAAGGACTAAATCTAAATAATAAGTTTTTAAGGAATACTTTAAAATCTATTTTTCTCAGTTTTTGTGAACTATAGAGGTAATTTGAATAATTACCTTTGGAAATTGCCCATAGCCTGTAGAGTACAGTCTAAAGGCCTGATAACGGATAGTAAAAATACACGAAATGCATAATTTATCCCTCCCTCCTATTGTTTGC
>JAIPJV010000153.1 GCA_021734005.1 Fidelibacterota bacterium | reverse complement strand
TTGGGAAGTATTGTCGCCAAAGAGGCCAGCTCATCGGTGGCTGGGATCATATAATGATCAGTTCCTGTCAAACCGATGAAAATAAGCGCTGGGAAGGGAAATATATCTCAGACTGTATTGCAGAGACCGGTCAGGAGCCCTGCGATTTTATTTTTGAACTGCTTCAGGAAGAACGAAATAGAGTTAATATAATCGGGTTTGCCATGGAGGAAAATAATCTGAAGAAAGTTCTCAAAGACCCTCTCGTTGTAATTGGTTCTGATGGTTCGGCAGTTGCGCCTTATGGAAAATTGAGTAATGGTGTTCCCCATCCCCGTTATTATGGCTCTTTCCCTAGAGTTCTTGGTAAATATTGCCGGGAAGAGAAATTATTCGATTGGCCGATAGCCATTAAAAAAATGACATCTCAAGCAGCTCGTAAATTGGGGCTTAACCGCCGGGGCATTCTCAAAAAAGGCTATTTTGCTGATATTACTATATTTGATCCAGATACTGTTATTGACCGGGCTGCTTTTAGTGAACCTCATCAGTATCCGGCTGGAATAGAATATGTAATTGTTAATGGAAAACCTGTAGTTGTTAAAGGCGAGCATACAGGCACTTTGCCTGGCAGAATATTGCGAGCCTGATTTTTATCTATTTGTCAATAATTCTATAGATTTGTCGGAAAGAGCAACAGCATCATAGGGATCGCTGAAGCCCTCTTCAAAATCCATGATATAGCAGCGCGAAGTCTTTTGCGGTGAGAGGCTACCCACTTCACGATGAAAACCAATCGCATAAGCACCATTCAAGGTGGCGATTTTAATAGCGGCTTCTGCTGAGAGACCAAAATCTGTGACCAGCTTGCGTATGTCTTTGCGAATGTCCAGGTCATCAACCATATATTTGCCTTCAGTTCCCAGACAAACATTAACGCCATTATTTTGCAGCATCTTAACTGGGACTTTCCTGAGATTAAAATTCTGATCGCTGCGCGGGCAGACGCAAATATTGATCTTGGTATCGTATTTTTGCATCAATTTAACATCTTCTTCTGTGATCTCGCAGGCATGAGTCAGAATGTTGTGTTTGGTATTGAAGCTGTTCTGTAAAAAATATTTTATTGGCGGCAGGCCGGGAACTTCCCATGAATAATCAAAATCTCTGCGAGATAACAGAAATTGCTTGAGGGCCCCCTTGCCATTCAGAAAAAAGTCGCGTTCTTCTTCTAACAGACCAAAATGTAAAACCGTATGCAATTCATTAGAGCTGATCATTCGTAACAATTCGGGGGAAGTTGACCATAAATTTGAAAAGGCGTAATGATAAGTAAGATTGCCAGTCATGTTGTGACTGTCAATGATACGGCTGTATTTGCGAAAAATATCATTGGCATTAATTCTATTGAAGCCGGATACTTCCATAAAAACACGGCAGAAAAAATCATTCTTGATGATATCTTCGCCGCAGATTCCAGTTTTGGCAAAATTGGCAAAAGCTACTGTGCCATGGCTCTGGGCTTCTTTGATATTTTCCTTAACCTGGTTTTTGATTTCCTCTTCGGGTTGATTGGTCACATCAGGCATGGAACGCAAATGTTCGAGATAATTATCAGGGCGGTCTTTTAAAACAGGTTCCTCCAGATGAAGATGAGCATTGATGAATCCGGGAAATATTATGGAATTGCCAAAGTCTTTTACCAGCTTCTGAGAATATTTCTCCCGGATCTGTTTGTGGGTTCCCAGGTCAACAATTTTGTTTTTCTCGATATCAATGACAATATCACCATCTTCAATAGGCGGTTTGTCAATTGGTAAAAGCCAGCGGGCTCTGAAAATTTTTATATTACTATGTGTCATATGCTTTTATCTCTTTTGTCTTAATAGTTCAAAAAAGCTGTCGTATAATTAAACTTTTAAATCAGGGAAATCCAAAAGATAATTTGCTCAGGTCTCCTTATGAAGGCCGTTTAACTGCTGTTTTTAACCTGTTCAATTTTTCTCTCGAAATCGGCCTGAGCTGTAGGATTGAGTGAATATTCCTCGCCTTTTAAAAGGCTGGCCAGAGCTTTCATTTCAATTCCAGAAAAAGTGACAGAATTCAGTATGTGAGTTTCAAAAGCATCATAAGCCATAGGTGCAACTTTGGAGGTCATCTCTCCCATTGTTTTGGCGTATTGGCGAATTTCCCATTGAGCATGAGCGTCCATTCTGAGTTTTAAAAAATGGAATAGATTGTGGAGGTCGATTTGCCAGTACCATTGAGTATAGAGGGAAAGAGGCAGATTTATGCGGGATAATTCCCGGGCAATATTTTTATCCAGCATCTGATTGTATTGATCATAGGCCTGTTTATGTCCGGAAGTAATAATGTCGAGCACTTTTTGTTGCAATTCAGCCGGAACTTCCTGATCCTGATTCCGGCCCTGTTTGTTATCTTCGCTTTGATAGCGGATCTGTTCGGTATCGGGGACGTAGAATTCGTTTTCCATAACTGAATAGCGGCCGGAAATTTCATTTAAACGGGCCGTACGATGGCGAACCCATTGGCGAGCCACAAAAAGAGGCATTTTGCAATGAAAAGTGAGAATAACCTGTTCAAAAGGTGATGTATGCTGGTTGCGCATTAAATAATTAATAAGACCTCTATCCTGGCGTTTGGTCTTTGTGCCTTTGCCATAGCTTACGCGGGCGGCCTGAACAATGCGGGCGTCACCACCCATGTAATCGACCAGCCGGACAAAGCCTTTGTCGAGTACTTTATATTCTTGGTCAAGAATATTCTCCGCCTCTGTTACTCGATCATGTGCCATGTATTTCTCCTTTCTTATCGAAAAAGTATTTTTTTTCAATACCCAAATTAATTATATTTTGAATATTGAATCTTTGGGAATTTAATATTTTTTCTACACTTCTTAAACAATTAAATGAGGGGACGCAACAGTGGACATTAAATACAAAATCAGTGAACTGAGCTGGCTCAGGAACAGTATTATCGGCAGGAACAAAAGAATAAAGACACCCTATGGGAAACGACCTTTGATCTATTCCGATTATACAGCCAGTGGCCGGTCAGTTGATTTTATCGAAGATTATTTAAAATATCTTATGCAATTCTATGCCAATACCCATACGGAAGATGATTTTACCGGAAAAACAATGACTGAAAGATTGCATAAAGCTGAAGTAAAAATAAAAGAATTGGTCAATGCTGGCGAGCACGGCCGGATTATTTTTTCTGGTACAGGAGCGACTGGCGGAATTACCCGGCTTCAGCAAATTCTAGGTGTTTACTGGTCGCCATCGACTCAAAATCGAATGATGGATTTTATCGACCAGTGCGAAGACCCTGAGGAAGCCGAAAAACTTCGTGATTACATTAAGGCCCACCAACCAGTAGTTTTTGTAAGTCCTTATGAACACCATTCCAACGAAATTATGTGGCGGCATACGGTCTGTGATGTTGTGGAGGTTCCAATGGAATCCAATGGATATCTCGATTTAGAGGCTCTGGAGGAAATGATTGCTGATGAAAAATATAAAGACCGGGATAAGATTGGATCATTTTCAGCAGCTTCCAATGTAACCGGTATTCGGACTCCAGTTTATGAAGTTGCCCGCACTCTTCATAGGCATAATACTATTGCCTGTTTTGATTTTGCCGCCTGTGCCCCCTATGTTGAAATCAATATGAATAAGGATGACGAAGCCTATTTTGACGCAATTTTTCTCTCGCCCCACAAATTTTTAGGCGGCCCTGGTAGTTCCGGACTTTTAATCTTCAATGAAAGGATCTATCACAAAGAACTTCCTCCAACTGTTTCAGCCGGCGGTACGGTGATGTTTGTCAATTTCAAAAAAGAGGTGTTTACCAAAAATATTGAGGAGCGTGAAAAACCGGGAACGCCCGGAATTTTACAGGATATCAAAGCAGCATTGGCTTTTGAACTCAAAGACCGGGTCGGTATTGAAAATATTGAAATGATAGAAAAATACTACCTGGAAAAATTCCAGAAAGCCTTTCAGGATAATGATCAGATGCTGCTATATGGCCCGCAAAACCCGGACAAAAAAATCAATATTATTCCCTTTAACATTAAGCACAAAGATAGATGGCTGCATCCCAAATTCGTTACCCGCCTGTTGAATGATCTATTTGGGATCCAGACCAGAGCGGGGTGCCTTTGCGCCGGGCCCTATGGTCATCGCCTGCTAGATATTGATGAAGAATTATCGGAAAAATATCTCCATATACTCCAGTCCCGGGGCTACAGCGGTATCAAACCCGGCTGGGTTCGCCTCAATATGCACTATACTCTTTCTGAAAAAGAATTCGACTATATTGTTCAGGCAATCAAGTTTATTATTGATAATGGTTCGAAGTTTTTGCCTTTTTATGAATTTAATATCAAAAATGGCGAGTGGAGCAATCAAAAAGATAGCGATTCAACGGAGCTCAGGGATCAGAATTTAGATGAAATTTTGGCTAATAATGATACTTTCAGAAAGCAACTGAATAATCCTGATCCTGAACCTGATTTTGGAAAAATACTGAATCAAGCCCATTCAATTGCTGACAATCTGGAGGAACCCGAAGAATTTATTACTTTTGACAAAGAGGTTGAAGAGGTCTGTATCTTTTATGTATGCAATTTGAAGGAGTGATACGATTTAGAGCGTTTTACTTTTGAGAGTCTAATAGATTCTGCGAGTAGCATTTTTTAGCCACAGCCAGTAAATACCAAAAGGCGCTAAAAATATTAGCACAAACAAACCAGATGTAGTAATATCTGACGATGGCCCAAATATCCAGAAAACAGACCCCAAAAAAGCGGGAAAGATTAGTAGATAATTAAAATTGATTTCAAGAACAGCGGCACTAAAAACCACCAAAAATAAAAGCACAGTAGATAAAACAGAAGAAAAAAGCAGCCTTTTCTTAATTGTATCGGATTCGTGGGAAAGTTCTTTGACTATGCGGGGCGCATCTTTGTAGTGGCGATCGCAATAGTACACTTTTTTCTCTTTCATATAAGGCACGCCGTGTTCTACTTTGTATTGATAAAGGGTTTCTTTGGGTCGAGTGTTGGCTCGGCCGCAATTTCGACAGGGCTGAGCATTGAAATGAGGCCGTGTAAACCACCAGGCACCAAATAAAACACCCAGATGGCAGGCAATCAAAAAAATGAGAACATCCAGGTTCTTCTTTTTGAAGATCATTTTAATTGCTTTCAGGAGCATTTCCATAAACTGGCCTCAATATTATTATGAAGGTATTTTACAAATAATTACTGAGAAAAATAAGTTGAATTTTGTAGTCATTTCTGGAATATCTCAAGGGTAAAAATCAGATAAATGGAATCTGGTTCTTCGGCTTGCGCATTGCACAAGCCGGGTATGGAGTGGAGAAGTTTCTCAGGGTTTCACCCCAAGTTATTAATATTGAACCACATTCGTAGTTCTTGAAAAGATGTTTCACAATTTGCAAAAGCAATCTTTTTTAAATTGGAATCATTTGTATTAAAAGATAAC
>JAIPJV010000152.1 GCA_021734005.1 Fidelibacterota bacterium | reverse complement strand
CCCACAAGGCAACCGATTACAAATACCAGGACCTCATGCTCAAGCAGGCCGCGGGAATTCCCCTTAGCACGCTGGTCCATCCATTTAACAAACTATCATTAAAAAGGAGGTTCAAAATGTTACTCAAAAATCAATCGAATAAACGAAATCTTTTGAAATACTTGCTGCTAATCCCTGTTATCGGAATGCTTTTCTGGGGTATTGCCTGTGAAAACAAGGAAAGTAATTCTCTATCCGATAACGATGAAAATTGGGGTGAAGATGTGGTAAAATCGCTGATGAACAATCAAAAAGGGAAAGAAATAGTAGCCTATATGTCGGGAGAGAGAAAAGGGCAAACATATTTTACGAACGTTAAAAGCAAAAAGGCTTATACAAACCCTGAAAAAATGCCTGCTTTTAAAGGACCGGGAGAATTTCACGAGTATTTGAACAAAGAAATTCAGTATCCGGAAGAAGCCAAAGTCAACAATATCTCAGGCATAGTCTATGCCTATTTCGAGATTGACCGTAAGGGAAAAGTTCAAAATGCAAGAATTATTGATGGTATAGAAGAAGCTTTTGATAAAGAAGTTTTGGAAGCTGTAAAAAACATGCCGGATTGGGAACCCGCCTATTTTATGGGTGATCCCCTTGTTATGCAATTGGTAGTACCCGTTAGTTTTGCTCAGATATCGAACGAGTCAGATGCAAAAAAATTTACTCAGCGAGTGGGCATCCCTACAGATTTAGATAATGATAAAGCACCAAACTCTGACGAAAAGCAAAAAGTATTTGTCGTAGTAGAACAACAGCCCCGATATCCGGGCGGTGAAAAAGCCCGGAAGCAATACCTGGCCGAAAATATCAAATATCCTGAGAAAGCTCAGGAAAAAGGGATTGAAGGGACGGTTTATGTTTCCTTTATTGTAGAAAAAGACGGCAGCATAACAAATGTGCGCGTACTTAAAGGTATCGGCGGAGGATGTAACAAGGAAGCTATCAGTGTTGTCAAAGATATGCCCAAGTGGGAACCCGGGAAACAAAGAGGTGAACCTGTGCGTGTAAAATTCCAGATGCCGCTACGATTTAGTTTACCTGATGATTCGGAAGAGCAGTGAGCATTATATATACCCGCGAAGCATTCATGCGTGATCCGGGGTGGTTGAATGAATGTATGGTTGAATGAATGTATGAATGAATGGTTGTATGGCTGACCTTCCAGCTTTTGGCGCAGGCTTTGTAGGGTGAGGAAGGTGGAAGGTCTTTGGTGGTTAATATGTAGATAGACAAGCTCCGAAGGAGCGAAAATCTTGATAGCCCAGGGCGGAGCGAAGCGGAGCCTGCCGGGTGCGTCCCAGACGCAAAGAAGAGTGCGCCCGCGAAGCATTCGCGCGCGAGCGGGGGTGTTTGCATGATTGCATGGATGCATGGTTGTATGGCTGACCTTTCAGCTTTTTGCGATGGCCCTGCGGGAAGGGTAAGATGGAAGGTCTTTGCGGTTGGTTGAATGGTTGAATGGATGTATGGTTGAATGGATGGTTGAATGAATCACGACGCTTGCTGGCGCGCATTTGCAATGCGGGCCTTCTTGTCTTAGCGTTTTTAACGCTCTTTCCGTGATGTTGGTTGCCCAGGGAATTTACAGTCTGCGCCTCAACCGTAAAGCAAACATCTCCACCAGGATAAAAATGTAACGCCCGATTATTTGGATTGATGATAAATTATCCTTTTGAAAAATTGTTGAAAAGTAACGTATCGTCTTTTTGACGGGAAGTGGATTTGCTTTAAGTCATTTTCCTTTCATATTTACTTTTAAAATTCTTTGCAATTTTGGATAGATTCCTTAGTTTTAATGCAGTAAACAATCGAATCAAATAATTCGGAGCAACAAAAACAACGGCATGTCTCATTTTCAAACCAACATCATTGATTCAGGACTCATAAAAAATGAGAGATGTCATTGGACAAGAACCTTTGGCCGGTCGCTGCACAGCACCAGCTATACCGAACAGACATCCCGCATGGGAAACCTTATCGGCGATCTGGAGAACGATACGCAAGCCGCAGCAGATGTCGCCACGCTCAATGCCACTGAATGGCTCAATACCATGAAAGCAGCCCATCAGTATTTTATCAGCCTCAACGAGCAGCGCCTCGCCGAGCAGGAAGACTCGCCCGACTTCACCACAATGGAAGCCCGCAAGGAAGTCAGGGCCGCCCTCAGCGATTTGTTTGACTACGCCGATGTCATGCACAAGATTTCACCCGACGGCACCTACGAGCAGCTCGCCGGTGAAATCAACCCGCTCATCGACCAAACCATGCAAATAGTAAGGTCAAGACGCTCCAGGGAAGAAGCGGAGGGGGCGGCGTGATGAGGTGATGATTAATGGATGATGAAATCCCCTACTGGCTGAGGTTGGTGGGGGATTCTGATGCAAAACAATAGCATTAAATAATTACGATTTATAAAAATATTTTTAAAGTTGGGAATAAGTGAAAGAAATCTACTTGAAATTACTTCAGTTCTTAATCTAAAAAAGTCAAAGACAGATTGGAAGATAAGAAGAACTATTGAGCATAAAACAACGATATACTATGGAAAATAAAAGAAAACATTTGGAGCTAATCCAAGGGGTAATTAACCGAATGGCAAGGTGTTCTTTTTTAATAAAAGGCTGGTGTATTACTATTGTTACAGCATTGATTGTATTAAGCACTAAGGAAAATGATTTTAATGTTCTTCGTGTAAGTATTTTTCCAATTGTAGTTTTTTGGGCCCTCGATGGATACTTCCTTTATCAGGAGAGATTATACAGAGAACTATATAATCAAGTTAGAAAACTTAAAGAAGAGCAAATTGATTTTAGTATGAACGCTACTGTTTTCAAAGGAGATAAAAAGACATGGACTGGTGCAACTTTTTCTTTGACGTTACTGTTGCTATACATTTCACTGATTCTATTAGTATTTATTTCTATTTCTGTTTTGCAAGCTTTATAATTATAGATTTATGAAAAACAAATTTTAAGTATAACATGATGATATTATTATTAAGAGATTAAAAACTTTATAATTATGACAAAAATTGAAAATAATGAATTTCTAATTGCAATTTCATACTCTGGTAAAACAGACGAACAGTTAAAATACGTTAAAGAATTATACGAAGAACTTTGTTTACACTTTAAAAATGAATATATTTTCTTTGATCGAGAGCCAATACATGAAATAAGGTTGAAAGGAGATAATAAGTTTCAATCAATATATAAAAAGTCTATCATTATGTTAGCTATTGTATCTAATAGTTATTATAATGAGAGAGAAAACACAGGTATTGAGATACTAGAATTAAATGATCGAATAAGTAGAGATGAAAATTCATACTTAATTATTGAAAATGAGAAATTAGAACTCAACAGAGCTGAACTGAATAACAAAATTACTTATAGATGTGATGTAAAGGATGATTTCTCAAAAATTATTGAATCTTTGAAGTATAAGTTAGATAAAATAACTAATCTAAATGACTATTTGCGAGATGGATTAACCTTAAATTTAAGAGATAAGATAAATAATTTTAGTATAGATAAATCGAATAACAGAAATAATTATAAAATGCTATATCAAGAAGTTCAGCAACTTGAAAATAGAGATCCAGAAATACATACAAAATCTAGGTTTTTTATTAAAAGAGTTAATTTAGTAGAAGAGTTAGATGATATACTAAATCAATACGGAATTGCTTTAATTCATGGTCCACAGGGAATAGGAAAAACAACTTTTATTAATAATTATGTTAAAAATAAGAACTATGATATAATACAAAACTTTAATTCTGATGTTAAACATAGGTATTCTAACCTAATGGAATTATATACTGATTGGACAAAGAATCTAATCTCTGAGATTATTGAGAAATTCAATGTCAAAAAATCCACATTAATAAACAACCCAAATTATGAATATATTGCAATTTTTTCTGAATCTTCAGAAGATTTACTAGGGGCATTAACAGCAAAGTACAAATATTATTGCACACACTCAAAACATAAATCTAGATTTGAAGCAATACAACGTATTATAGACGAGATAATAGAAGATCTTAGAAAAGTAAAAACTGAAGAGAACATTGAAAATAGTAATAAATTTATCATTGAAATAACGATTGACAACTTTGAAAGACTCCTTAATAACTCACTAATTAAGGAATTTCATGATGATTGTAATAATTTTTTTGAGAGTTATGAAGGTTCTAAAAATTATTACAAAGGAAAAATTAAATTTATATTTAGTTCACGTTTTTTCCCAATAAATAGACCCCCTCAAATAACAGTAAATATAAGCAGGTTTTCAGAAAAAGAAATAAAAAAGATATTTAGTCCAATTGTAGAATTAGAAAAAATTGATCCTCCACATGTTTTTTACAATATCATAAGTAAAATAACACATGGCTATCAATGGTTTGTGATTAGACTACTTAAGATTTATTTAATATTAAGAATATATCCAGATTTCGATAATTATTCAATAATAGATATGGCAAAAAAACGTGATTTCTGGACTAATGAAAATCTATTCAGAAAAAAACAAAATGTTAATTCTAAATTCATAAATACGATCATTGACATTGCGGAAAGTAATCTAAGAGAGGATGACAGAGATGATTTTATAAAAATTATTTCAAGAATTGTAGCGGCGGATAAAGAACTTAATAAAACTGTTAAAGCAGAAATTAATAGGTATATAAATAATCTGGTATTGATGGAAAGTGGATTAATGGATTATTCTTATAATTATAAGGGTATGAAGAAGGATAAAATCAATGGATATTCAAATCCATTGATTAAAGAACATTTTATAGAAGAAATTCATCAGTATTTTAATTAAAGATTTACATATTATGGATAACAATATTGAAGCAGGAAAAAGAATTATATCCTTCCTTGATAGGATGTCCTTTGAACACAAAAATGATTATTTTAAAAAGGAAGACCCCGAGGATAGCGATTTTAATGTATATTATATTAAAAACACATTACCGAATCAATCCCCTGATAAAAGTACGGTGTTAATAATTCCGAATACTAAAAAGGTGTATAATGATAGGGAATGTAAAAAAATAATAGATCATTATAGAAAATACGAACATAATAGTTATTTGGTTGACTATAAGGGATTATTAGCAAATGAAGATAAATCAAACATTATATCAGCTACTCAATTATTTAATTATTTATTTAATATTGATGAATATTACAATAAATTTTTTGGTGTAGATCCTGATGTTGAAAGGATCAGAAATGGTTATTACATTAAAAGGAGTTATAACCTAATCTCAAATCTAGATTTTCAGAATGTTAATCACAGTTTTGTTAATACAATAAAACAAAAATGGATAACAAAATCAGGAGCATCTCCAATTTTTTTAATAGGAGATAGAGGCATAGGGAAAACTTACTCATTAAAGAAATTATTTGTGGAAGTTAATGAGGAACATTTGAAAAATCCGTGGATTTCTCCATCGATATAGTGTTTTATCAATCGTTCACCCAAAGGTAAAGAAAAAAATGGGCGGTGACTTTCTTACAAACCTATGAAATGCTACGTGAGGTGAATGATTGATAAAACAAGTTGAACGATGCCGCAGGGCTATGGGCGTAG
>JAIPJV010000151.1 GCA_021734005.1 Fidelibacterota bacterium | reverse complement strand
CCTGAATACTATTATCCATTTCAAAAGGTGTAGAAACCACCTCCACAGGTATTCTCTCATCAGATTTATTTACAAACTCAAGATCATAGCGGCTACTGGAATGATTGCCTTTTATGCGCTGACTGCGCCGTTTTTGTAATGAATCCAGATACTCAGAAGCTATTAAATCTTGAACCCGCATATTATAAATTTCTTCTTCACTATAGCCTGTTAGCTGAATACCAGCCTGATTAAAAAATAAAATATAGCCTTCCAGATCATGCAGTAAAATAAAATCATTGGCATTCTCAGCTAATAACCGATATAATTTTTCACTTTCCTGCAAAGCGGCTTCAGCCTGAATTTTTCCTCTGGCAAAAGCAAGGTCATCAGCTACTTCCTGGACCAGATTTTTCTCTCTTTTATCCACACTATCATTTGATTCGTAGCATATATTCAAAAAACCGGTGACTTTTTGATTGTTTCGCATAGGGAAAATTGCCAGATTTAAATCACTTTTTTGCTCTGTTTTGCAACTCAACATTTCAGGATTAATGTATATCTTCAAAGTTCCTGTATCAATAACCTCCAGAAAAAATTCAGGCAACTGGTTCATGTTTTGCGTTCTTTCACATTTCTCTGTATCTATTAAACAGTTTCCCTTCTGGACAACATTTTGCAAGCCTTTGTCAGTTAACAGAAAAATAGAACATCCGGAATAATTTCTTGTATTTAATAATCTTTCAGAGGCCTTGCGCATCATTTCTTTTATATTAGTTTGTTTCAGAATGAGATGATTGACCTGGCGGGCGGTATTTAAAAGGCCTTCCAATCTTTTAATTTGTTGCTCGGGATTTTTATATCTATTCACTGATTTTTTATTGTGAATTTGGGCAGCTATTTCACTTATTTTATTAATGTCAGCTGGTTTCTCATCATAAAACTTAATATCTTCATCACCAATAAATTTCAATGCGGAATTAGTCTCTAAATGGGACGTCAAGATCACATATTTGGCATCCGAGACCTGCTTTAGATTTTCGATAAATTGTAAAAGATTAGAGAAATTATCTTCATTGATCAGGATCAGATTATATTCATTATCAGCGCATTTCTGAAAGGCTTCAGTCCTGGTTGCTGCAATTTGCACACTATGCTCCCTATTCTGAAGTACAGGCAAAAGTTTCTCTTTCAGATTGGAATCTAGCCCGATCAGCAATATTTGGGAGTTAGTTTCTTGTTTCATAATTCAAATTTCCTTTGAGCCTTTTATACCAAAATACTATTGATTAAGCTTTAATTCAAATCCTATTTCATTTTAGTGCTACCGCAGAAAATATGATGAAATTGTTACAAATCATCGCAAATCAATTCAACTGGTTATAGAAGAATAAGCAACGAAGTATAGGATCTGATTAACAATGTGAAGTTATATAATTTGGCTTTAAAGAGCAATTCATTAAAATTGGACGGCAAATTTTGATTATACAGTCACTTATTTCTTTACTTTGATTGTGGGAATAGTTAGTTTTTCTCACTATGAGTAACATTAGATATTTACAACCCAACAATAAAAAAGTAGAGAATCTACAAAAACAGAGGCTCACCCTGGGCCTGATTTTTCTTATATTACTGCTTGGTGCCGGTTCATTACTCTTTTGGAATTACAAAAGCGGAACTGCAAAGCCGCAAAAGCCCGGCATTAGTCAGGAAATCAGCAGACTGATCGGAAAAGAAATTCATCTAAAAGGAATAAAAAAAATCAATCTATCTGTTCCTGATCATAGTAAAAATATCCTGGCTTATAGTTATCAAAAAATAGACTCTAACAGGCACTTAATTCCTCAGATAAAGGATGCTTTTAATACTTCGGAATATTGGATTCATAAAATTGCGACCCTGCCTTCGGGTTCCGGTTTTTCATTTCAGATCAACATTTCTGCAGACTCTCTTTTGCACATTTATTTTATTGATAATGGTCAGAAAGCGCAGCTCACATCATTTCTAGAACGCCAAATATCAAAGCCACCACGCCTTGCTCTAATAGTCAACAATTTTGGTTATGAAAACAATTCAACACTGGAAAATTTTTTGAGTTTGCCCCTTGATTTAACTATTGCTATTACTCCGGGAAATTCATCCACCGAATGGTCGCAAAATAGAGCAATCGAAGCTGGTAAGGAAACCATTATCCACATGCCAATGGAAGCCAATGATACCACTCTCGGTCGAAAAGAGAAATATCTATTATCCGAAGACATGTCCCGCAATGCGATCATCAATTCTCTTGAGCAAGCCCGGGCAGAGCTGCCTTTGGCTTTGGGTATGGATAACTATATGGGTTCCCGGGCTACAAAATCCAGAAAATTGATGAATATTGTTATGGATTTTGTCAATCAGGAAGGGCTTTATTTCATTGATAATCTTAATTGTCTGGAGAGCAGAGCCAATCGCATTGCTAGTGAGAAAGGGTTACCAACAGGAGTGAGAAATGTATTCATTAACAATACAAATCAGATCGATTCTATCAGAGTCAATATTGAAAAAGCTCTCTCGATCGCCCGGCGAAATGGCCGCGCCATAGCAATTGCCCGGGCGAATTCAAATACTTTGCAGGTGCTGAAAAATTTCATAGAATCCAACCAATTTGGCAAAACAAAAATATGTTTTGCATCAGAAATAGTTCAATGAAAGGAATATAATATGTCATATTTAGAATTAAATCTAGACCCTTTTATTTCTTTGTGGCGGAAATTAGATGTCTCCGTTATCAATCCTCTAAATTTGCTCAGTTATGTAGAGAGTTCCTTTACTGGAGGAATTAGTTTTACCTATCGAGCTGATATGCCGCTATTTTCAGAAATTTCAACATTGAGAAAATTGACTAACAGTCGCATAAATATACGAATCAATCCTGATTCCGAACAATTTAAAAAAATAGCCGACCTCTCTCCCGACGTGGTCACCCTAATTAATGAGGATCATGAGAATAACATTATAGAGTTACCTTCTAAAACTATCAGTAAAATAATCAATTCTGCTGATAAAGAAAAAATACCGATCATTCCGAGGATTAAACCGGAGATAAAGCAGTTGAAGCAGGCCTATAAATTAAAATGCGCAGAAGTTGAACTCGATACAAATCAGCTCAGCAAAGCCGATCACAAACAGGATTATTCGCAGAGAATGGAAGTCCTGATCAACTGCTATAAAGTTGCAAATAAAAATAATTTAAGGATTTCCTTTGGGGGTAATCTAAATAAACGCTTAATTTTGGCACTTAACAGAGTAATGAGTCCGGAGTTTTACTCAGTGGACCGTTATCTGTTAGCCCATTCCCTGATCAAGGGAATCGATGATGTTCTTGAAGATACAGTTGATATAATTGAATAATGAATACATAAGGAGTTATAGTCAATGAAATTAATTACAACAAAATACAGAGGCAAAGTAGCGGAAAATTGTCATGTAGCCAATGCTGTTGCAGTCGATGCCAGTGGTGATGTTATTTTTTCTGCCGGTGAAGAAAATTTTCCGGCTTTTATGAATCAAGTCGCTGATCCTATGTGCACGATCACAATGCTTGAAGAAAAAGTTGATGAGGAGTTTGATCTTTCTGATCAAGACCTAGCCCTCATGACCTCCCTCCATAAAGGCGAAGATCAATTTACTCAAAAAATTGAAAAACTGCTTAAAAAATTGGATATGTCCCCTTCTGACCTACTTTGCCCCGAGCAAAAACCCGAAGACAATTCATCCTACGAACGCCTCATAATTCAGGGAAAACGTCCCTCGCATCTCCACAATTCTTCTTCCGGTGTCCATACTGGTATGCTGGCCCTGGAAAAGAAAATAGAGGATTCAATCGGCTCTTATAATTCTTTCAATCATCCGGTACAGACCAAATATCTGGAAACTATGAAAAAATACACCGATACTGACAAAATTTATCGCGAAGTTGACGACAATGGTATTCCCACATTTTCATTATCTCTGAAAAATATTGCCAAGCTCTATTCCAGTTTTATTAAAAGAGATGATGAATATCTCCAGCGAGTTACAGACATTTTAACAAAGCAAAATGAAAATGTTTACTCTCCTTCCACTTTCAATTTTGATTTCACCAAAGTTCTGAATGGGAATGGAATTGCCCGCTCTAATAAAAATGGTTTACAATTAGTGGGAATCAAAACAAAAGGCGGTAATTATGTCGGTATTGCTGTAAAAGTTTTAAGTGGAGACGCCCAGGCAGCTGCTTCTATGGCTCTAGAAATGTTGCGCCATCTCAAAATGATGGATAACACAAAATTGAAAAAACTCAAAAGATACCATAAACCTCAGCAAAAAGATCAATCCGGTAACACCCTTCTCAAAATGGAAACTGAAATAGCTACATAGTTTTTTAGCCTGACACAGGAAATTATTTTTCTGGAGAATTGTGCTTCTTATTTGAGCAAATATAGAAAATTTTGAGATAATATTCTTAATCCATTGGTATTATAGATTTTTTAGGAATTTATTTGGACATTGTCCAATACATTTTGAATATTTATCAATTCTGATATTTTTATTGATCAAGAAGGAAAAAAATGAAGCCAACAGTTTTTTTTGACCTGGGAAATGTGCTTGTAGATGTAGATAAAAAGAAAGCCCTCCAAATATTTGCAAGTGAACTTCAGGTCGAAATGCAAAGTTTACTGGATTTTCCGGAATCCGATCTGGAAAAAGATTATGAAACGGGCCATATTGATACAGAAGAATATATCCAACGACTTCATGATTATTTCAACCTGGAAAACAGGCTGACTCATGACAGCCTGAGAGAAATATGGAAAAAACCTTTTACAATTAATAATCATTCGATTGTAATATTGAAAAAGGTCAAAGAACAGGCTCCTACTTTTCTTCTCAGCAATACAAATCCCTTGCATATTGAGGCGATTGAGGAAAAATATCCTGATTTACTGGGAATATTTGACGACCTTATTTTTTCCTTTACAGCAGGAGCCAGTAAACCGGATCAACATATCTATAATTTTGCTCTACAAAAAGCCGAAGTTGAACCTGAACAGGCTCTTTTTATCGATGATCTTGAAGAGAACATTGCAGCCGCTCAAAAGCTGGGTATAAGAGCCCATCAGTTTACCAATTCTCAATCAATGAAAGAGTTCCTAATATCCAATAAAATAAATGTTTAAATTTTATCATCGGAGACAATTTTATGTCCAAAAATAAACAAGATAAAATTACTATACCTCTAGAATCTGTTATTTTTGATTTCGATGGCGTTGTAGTTAATTCGGAACCCTATTATGAAAAGGCTTTCGAAGAGGCCTTTGCCGATCATGGAATCTATATCACAGATGATGACTGGCAAGACTTTAAAGGACTATCTGATACAGAATTCTGGGAAGTTTTTCTAAAAAAATATGATTTTGATGGTGACCTTGATGAATTGCGAGAAGAAAACTCCCGTCTGCTTAGAGAAAATATGAAAGAAATTACCTATATTCCCGGTTTCAGAGACTTTTTCGAATTTGTTGTAGAAAATTTTGCCACCGGACTGGTCACATCGGCTTCCAGCCATCATTTAAACTGGCTGTTTGAGAATACAGCAATTGAGGATCTTTTCAAATACAAAGTCACTGCCTGTGACATAGAAAACACCAAACCCCACCCTGCTC
>JAIPJV010000150.1 GCA_021734005.1 Fidelibacterota bacterium | reverse complement strand
AATAGGTGGCAAAGTTGTTGCTCATAACTCTAATGGAATAAAAGGAGTTATTAACAATGGATTTTGAATTAAGCGAACTTAAACAATCACTGTTATCACAGGTTAATAAAAATAAAATAGTGGCTAATAATCTAGCCAACAGTAACACAGTTGGTTTCAAGAAAAGCATTCCTTTCGCCAAACACCTGGAGGAGAAAGGCAAATCTCAGCCCATTAATAGTGCCCAGGATCTTTCTCAAGGTGAGCTCAAGAAAACAGGCAATCCATTAGATTTTGCTATAACCGGACGGGGCTTTTTTACCCTTGATAAAAATGGTGAAGAAATATACACCCGCAATGGTCATTTCAAAGTTGATCAGGAAGGTTTCCTCATTTCTACTAATGGTGACACTGTTATGGGCCGGGGCGGACTGATCAATGTAGCTCCCCGCGGTGATCATCCCCAGGAAATAAATGTTGGAAAAGATGGTGAAATTTTTGCCGATGGCGAAAGAGTAGGCCAATTACTCATTTCAGATTTTCCTTCAACCAGAAAATTTCGCCAGATTGGTGAAAATTCTTTTGTTCCCCAGAATGAGCGGTCACTACCTGAAATAGTTGAACAGCCCAATATCAATCAAGGTCAGCTGGAAGGCTCTAATGTCAATCCAGTTGGTGAAATGATCGGCCTCATGGAGTTAAAACGCAACTTTGAGAGTTCTCAAAGAGTCCTCAAAGTTCTTGATCAGGTCATGGAAAAAGCAGCCACAAGAATTAGCAAAGTTAAATAATAGGAGTAAAATATGATTCGTTCCTTACGCACATCAGCACTGGGCATGTCAGCCCAACAATTAAAGATAGATAATATTTCCAATAATCTAGCCAATGTAAACACCACCGGTTATAAAAAAAGCAGTGTGGCTTTTCAAGATCTGATGTATGAAACTCTCCAGTCAGGTGAAGTTGACCGGCAAAATAATAAAGAAAAACCAGGCGAAATACAAATTGGTATGGGTAATAAACCGGTTTCCAGTTTCCGCTCTTTTTCTCAGGGCGAAATCAAAGAAACTGGCAACCCTCTTGATGTGGCTATCAATGGCTCGGGTTTTTTCCAGATTTTGCGCTCTGACGGAACCTATGCCTATACTCGCGATGGTAATTTTCGTCTGGACCCAAATGGAAATCTAGTTACCTCTTCAGGTCTGACAGTATATCCTGAACAGGCTATTCCAGAAGGAGCCACAGGAGTCAAGATCAGTGAAGATGGCATTATTTCTGTTAAATTTGAAGGCCAGCGCGAATCGGAAGAGGTTGGTCAGATTGAACTGGCAAACTTTATGAATCCTTCCGGCCTCAAATCGGTTGGTGGCAATCTCTATGAAAAGACAGAAGCATCGGGCGAACCTTTATTTGGAATGCCGGGAGATCAAGGTTTTGGAACTTTGCAACAGGGCTACCTGGAAAAATCCAATGTAGATGTTGTCAAAGAAATGGTTAACCTGATCGTTGCCCAGAGAACTTACGAGATCAATTCCAAAGCTGTCAAAACAGCTGACGAAATACTTGCTATGACCAATAATCTGAAGAGATAATTAAAAAAATGAGAAACAAAGCATCTCAGATTGGTTTTACTTTTTTGATCTTCTTCCAGCTTCTATTTGGTGGAAAAGAAGTTCTTCCCGACTTTCTTCAGAAGAAGGTTCTGGAACTGTATTCTCAAAACTTGAAGGTAAACAGCAATGATATCAAACTCCAGGTTTATCACACCCCTCCAATTACTAAAGAATCAATAAAGGATCTAAAAGTCACTATCACTCCTCAAAGCCAAAGTTTGAATCCCGGTTACCAGCGATTGCAAATCAAGACATGGCGGAATCAACAACTGCAAAATAGTTACTCAATTACCATGAAAGTCACTGCCCAGATTCCAGTTCTATTAGCCAGTAAAAAGATAAGATTTGGTGAAGCAATAACTCCTGATAAGACTAGCCTCAAAAAGATAGAAATTGATAGAAAGCTGGATAAATTTTTTCTCAGTCAACCGCAACAAAAAGACCTGATCAGTACCCAATTAATCAGAAAAAATGAAATGATCAAAAAATCGATGGTGAAATCGAAACCCGATGTAAAAAGAGGCGCTCAGGTTAAAGTCCATCTGATCTCCGGCGCCATTCTGATCAAGACAGAAGGTCGCATTAGACGGGATTGTAGTATTGGTGAATCCGTACAGGTTACTCTGGAGAGTTCGCGAAGAAGTTTAAGGGGGCAGGTAAAAAACCCCGATCTGGTTGTAGTCAATTTACAATAGGTAAACTATGATCAAAAAAATTATAATAGCATTCATAACCTTATTAATATTTAATTTGCAGGCCCAGACTCTGGGTAATAGGCAGTCCTTATTTGCCGATATTAAAGCCCATCAGACCGGGGATATTATCACTGTCTTGGTTATGGAACGGGCAAATGCTTCCCGGGAATCAGAGGTTGAATCATCATCCAAATCCAATTTTTCCGCTAATGGTTCTAATGAGGGAAATTTAACCGATTTTCTCCCTCTCTTTGGAGCTTCCAGCGATATCAGCAATAATTATGATGGGCAGGAAGGCACCGAGCAAAGTGAACAATTAACAGGAAAAATATCGGCTACAATTGTAGAAGAGCCAGGCCGGGGATTATTTAAGATCAAAGGCGAACGTATTTTAGAAGTCAATGGTGAGCAAAATGTGATGCAGCTGGAAGGATTGGTAAGAGGCCGAGATATTCGAACAGACAATACTGTTTATTCCTACAATGTTGCCAATGCAAAAATTGTGTATCGTAGAGGCGGCCTGCATAATCGATTTTTTAAGCCGGGTACTTTTCAAAAAATATTGACCTGGTCAATAGGCGCTGGATTAATCGTTCTTGGAGTAATAGGTGGTCTAGGATTATGATCAGAAAAAATCAAATTTTAATCTTATTAATTTTCGTATCTATCTTTAGTTTGCTACCGGGACAGGTTCGTCTCAAGGATATTACCCGGGTTGAAAATGCTCAGCAAATTTCTTTGGTAGGCTATGGTCTGGTGACTGGATTAAATGGAACTGGCGACAGAGCCAGCCGCAATTATGGTTCCGTTTTTACTGTTCAAACAATTAGCAATATGCTGGAACGATTTGGCATAACAGTTCCCCGGGAAAACTTGCGTACCCGTAATGTTGCTGCTGTCATGGTTACTGCAAAAACACCTACATTCGGACGGATTGGGACAAATTTTGATGTGACAGTATCTTCGCTTGGTGATGCTACCAGTCTGGAAGGGGGCGTCCTGCTCATGACTCCGCTGCTTACTCAGGATGGAACTCAATACGCTCGGGCTCAAGGTGCTATTTCAATAGGCGGATTTAATATTGAGACAACAGCTGGTGAAAAAGTGCGTAAAAATCATGCTTTGACCGGCCGAATTCCAGGCGGAGCATCTCTGATCAAATCCTATCCTGCTCAGGAAAGATTTAATGCTGATGAGCCGATCAGATTTTTGTTAAACCAACCGGACTTTATCACTGCCAGTCGTATAGCCAATAAGATCAACCAATCACTAAATTCGCAAGGCTACCAGGCTCAGGATCAAGAATTTGCTCAGCCAGTTAATGGTGGAGTTATAGAAATTGCTCTTCCCGATGATATTTCATCCAAGCAGGAAGCGGTTTATTTTACTGCCAGTATTGAAACTCTGACTGTTGAACCTGATGTTGAAGCCCGGGTTGTGATCAACGAAAGGACAGGAACAGTGGTAGCCGGAGGCGATGTCAAGATCAGCGAAGTTATGATTTCTCATGGTTCTTTGAGAATTCATATTCAGCGTCGGCCTATAATTTCACAACCACAGGCTCCCCTCAGCAGCACTGGAAGAACAGTCGTAGAATACCAGACAAGAACAAAAGTTCAGGAAGATGTTGCCAAAACCGCCTCGGTCAAATCAACTTCGAGTGTCAATGATCTAACAGCCGCTTTAAACGAACTGGGACTTCGTCCCCGTGATGTTATTGCTGTGTTCCAGGCAATTAAGCAGGCTGGAGCATTGAATGCTGACTTAATAATAATGTGAGTGAATATGTCAGAAAATGTAGATAACATAAAAATTGCTTTTGATTCCAGTCTAGAAAAGCAAAATACCCGAAATTCCCGCAATATAAAACTAAGGGAAAAAGCCCGGGATATGGAATCAATATTTTTAAGTCAGATGATAAAAACTATGCGAAAAACAATTCCCGATAATCCCTGGGGCGGCTCCAAAAATGATCTTCCCTCTATGATGTTCAGCTCTGTGATGGGAAAGGCCATGGCTAAATCGGGAGGAATCGGGTTGGCTAAAAAGATCTTCAATTCTTTGAAAGATATGAATGATCAAGAGATTCAAAAAATAGATACAGAGGAACTCGATCAAAATCCCATGTCACTAAATACATTCAATTTTATGAAATCTTCACCAATAGAGAGCAATAATGAATAAAGACAATCAAAACAATCCTTTTTCAACATTGATAGATACTCTGGAACAGGAAATTGAATTATATTCCGATATGGCCGGTGCTATCCAGGAAAAGCAGGACGCTATAATTTCCGGCCAGATTGAAAAATTGCGGAATTTTGTTTCTAAAGAAAAAAAGGTTATTAACAAAAGTATGGAAAAAGCCCGAGAACGCAAGGAAATCCAGGCAAGAATCAGCTCCCAATGCCAGATCAACAATCCCCAACCGAATTTAAAGACAATCATAGATATTGCCCGACCAAAATATGCTATTAAGCTTTCTAATCTTCGCTATCGTTTGAAGGATATTTTAAATGATATTACGCGTACAAATAATGAAAACAAGCTGTTGCTCGATTTTTCTATCGAACATGTAAAAGGCATGGCTCAGCTCTTTTTAAACATTAATGATGAAGACCATGAAGTCTATGGAGTGGATGGAATTTTGCGCATGAAACAGGATGACAATAAAATGCTGGATTTTCAAATATGAGGATATCATGTCAATATCAAGTATTCTAAACATATCAAAACAGGCTCTCATGTCCCACCAGTCGGCAATTGACACCACCTCCGGTAATATTTCCAATATGAATACTGAAGGTTATACCCGCCGATTAACAAATTTCGATCAGGGTCTGGGGATCAACCAGATCAGTTCCAACATTTCTGATGATACAGTTGCCCGGGTCAGAGACAGTTTTTTGGAAAAACAGTATATGCGCCAGAATTCCTATTTTGCCCGTTACGAAATGGACAAAACTATTTCCCAGCAAATTGAGGATATTTTAGGAGAACCCGGAGAAGCTGGACTTTCTAATGCTCTCTCAGATTTTTGGGGCGCCTGGAGTGACCTGGCCAATGATCCTGAAAGCCAATCGGTTCGTACTGTAGTCAAAGACAAATCCCAGGCCTTAGCCAGTACATTCAATAGAATTTACAGCGATCTGGCTCAATTGCAGGATAGTCTGCAAAATGACCTTTCCAGCAAAATAAACAGCGTTAATCAGAAGCTGGAACAAATTCACAAAATTAATAAGCAGCTTAATACAACTCAAAGTGACGAACTTCTGGATCAAAGAGATCGAGCTTTGAATGAACTTTCAGAACTCATAAATATTGATACCAGTATTAGTGATAATGGCAAAGTCTCAGTCTATTCCAGTGGATTTATCCTGGTTTCAGAAAATCAGAACAAGCAACT
>JAIPJV010000149.1 GCA_021734005.1 Fidelibacterota bacterium | reverse complement strand
CAAGGAAGGCCCTTTTGTTTATACAAAATTACCACAATTAAAGGTAAAGCGTACAGATGGCCAATTAGTAGATATTAGTGAAATTACTCAAAATGGTAAGCCAACCCTTCTGGTTTTCTTCATGTCAAGTGCCCGTAAAAAAGAAACAGCAGATAAAGTCAGCAATGCAATTGGAATGATCACCAGTGGAGGAACTCAGAAGATCGTTCCCCAAAAAGTGCTCTACTTTATTGAAGATGGATATTTGTTTGAGAAATAAAATAGCTTAAGAGCAGGGAGGCAATTCCCCTCTCTGCTCACCTTTTAAATTTAATCATAATAAAAATCTAGATTTTTATCAATTCGGGGAAAATTAATTTTAATGGAGTAAACTCATGAACAAAAAATTTTATGTATTATTTATGATTTGCATTCTTATTTTCATGCAAATTGGAATTCTGACAGCACGACCAAAAGAAAAAGTCAATGTTAGAACTCAGCCTTTGCAAAGTATTCAGGATGATTTGCAAAATTTTGTGGTAAGCCTGTCCAGTAATAATGATACAATTCTATATGAAAGTTTTGAGACTGGCACTGATGGCTGGTCACAAAAAGATAATGATGGTGACGGACAGATTTGGTCCAGGAGTACAGACGAGCAGGCACCAGTTGATACCTTTGCCCATTCTGGTGATTATGGTCTTAGTGTTGAATGGAATTATTCTACTAATAATGATGACTGGTTATTCACGCCACCTATTGTTTTACCTGATGCTGACTCAGTAGAATTCTCATTTTGGGCTCATTCTTATTCTTCTATTTATCCAGAAGATTTTAATGTTAAACTCTCTACAGATACCAGTTCAACTGATATATCAAATTTCACAGTTACTCTTGATACAGTCAGGTCTGTCCCGGGTACCTGGACAAAATACTCCTACGATTTGTCTGATTATGCCGGGCAGTCAATATATTTATCTGTTCAATGTGTTTCTTATGATAGCTGGTATTTAATTGTTGACGATTTTTTATTGGTGGCTAAGGGTTCTTCCACAACTTTATCTGCGGATTTTAGTGCTGATGTGACATCCGGGCCAGTGCCTTTGACAGTTAATTTTACTGATCAATCCACTGGCGCCACAACTTATGAATGGGATTTTGATAATGATGGAACACTCGATGCTACAGCTAATCCGAATCCTTCTTATACCTATAATACTGCGGGAACCTACTCTGTTTCCTTAACTGTAACTGACGGAGCCGGTGAGCTAGCGACTGAGACTAAGACTGATTATATTACTGTTAGTTCCGGTGATGTGATCACCTCCACAACAAGCGGTGGTAACTGGAATGATGGCTCTACCTGGGTTGGAGGAGTGGTGCCAACAGAAAGTGATAATGTAGTAATTGACGGCCATGTCAATGTTGATGGCGACCGCCACTGTAATAACATTACCATTAATTCTGGTAAAATAATTCAAAATTTGGGTTATTCTGATGATCTATTATTGCATGGTGATCTCATTAATAATGGGACTATTCGTAACAATCCGGATGGGTATAACTTCAATGTGGAATTAACTGGCGATCTTCATAACAATGGAACTATAAGCAATAATATGATCACTTTCGATGGAACTTCTAATCAAACTATTTCCATGACTTCAAATTCAGATTTTAATGGCGTTCAAATTTCCGATACTGATAGCACCAGTCAATTGATTGCCGGTTCGGATTTAATTTTTCATAATGTGGAATTATATTTTAACGACTCCTACAGTCCAGGAGAATTAATTTTGCCTGAGGGGTCTGGATTTGACATCCATCTGACTGGTAGTGAAAGTAGGACAGAATATGTAAAACTAATTGGTAATGGAAATAATTTTGTAATATCTGATAGCGCCTGCTTATCAACTCATACATATCTATCTGACATTATTTTAAAAGGAATAACCCAAATTGATGGTGATTATGTTTATTTCACCGGACCATCTGTAATTTTACAGGATACGCTGCAAAATTTAGGTAACAGTGACGATCTTCAGGTTACTGGTACTCTGAACAACAATGGTGTAATCAGAGACAATCCCAATGGTTATGATTTTAATATTGATTTGAGGGGGGATTTGACCAATAATGGAATTATAAATAATTACAAAATAACAGTAAAAGGTCTTGAAGCTCAGGATATTATTTTAAATGATAATAAAGAAGTTAAGGCCTCAGTATATTTAGAAGCTATGACTGGAACCGGTGATTATCAATGGTATCTAAATGATAATCAAATAGTTGGTGCAACCCAAGACTATTATAGTATGGACTCACTCACGGTTGATGAATTTGGTGTTTATTATTGTAGTACAAATGAAGGTGATTCCCGTCCTGTTAAAATTTCTGGTCAGGATATTGGAGAATCAGAATGGGTAGCAGTAACTGAATTATCAGTCTCGATTCGCGAAATATATTTTCTAAATTCAGATACAGGTTTTGCAGTCGGAGGCGGATCAATATATAATACAGAAGGTGGTGGTGCTGTATTTAAAACCACAAACGGTGGGCAGGACTGGATGCAATTATCGCTCCCTGGTGATCCACCATTTTCTTCTGTTCATTTTGCTGACGAAAATAATGGCTGGGTTGCAGGTGGAAAAACATCGGAATGCAGAATATTTTACACCAGTGATGGCGGTGATTCCTGGACAGAGCAGACTTCAGCAACTTCAAGTCGTCCAACTCATGTATTTTTTATTAATGAAAATAAAGGCTGGATAAGTAGTGACGCCGGTCATATTCAAGCAACTACAGATGGAGGTTCGAGTTGGTCTCTGCAGGAAACACCAACATCAGAACATGTAATTGAAGTATTCTTTGCAGATGAAAATAACGGCTGGGCAGGTGCCCAGTATGCAACAATAATGCATACAACCGATGGCGGAAGTAACTGGTCAGAGCAAAACAGTGGAGTCTCCCGTCCCAATTTTGAAGATAGAGGTTTTGGTCATCTGGATTTCATTAATACCAATACAGGATGGATGTGCGGTGATCAGGGCTTAATTCTCAATACAACTGATGGTGGAAGTACATGGAATGGACAGGAAAATCCTGCTGAAGGCATAGACCTCAATGCAATTGATTTTATAACCGAGAATATTGGTATTGCAGTTGGTGCTATGGGCACAGTAGTTTTCACTGAAGATGGCGGTGCAAATTGGCACAAAAGTCCCTTTTCCAATACTGACTGGCTCTCTGATGTAGTGATTCTAAATGATACTACCGTTTATATTTCCGGACAAAATAAAATTTACAAGTTTGCGCCTCAAGCGACTCCAGATCTTATGGCTGAGTTCGACGCCGAACCAACAAATGGAAATAGTCCCTTGACTGTACAATTTACAGATATGTCTGTAGGATCACCCGACTCCTGGAATTGGGATTTTGGTGATGGTAATACAAGTACTGAACAGAATCCGAGTCACACTTACGAAATCGCTGGTGATTTTTCTGTAGAATTAACTGTCAGTAGAGGAGATATCCAGAGCACAGTTATGAAAGAAAACATCATAACAGTCAACAAATTAGAACAGGATACTACCTACTGGTCATTTTTACATCCTACACCGACAACCAATTATACTTATGATGGCGAATTTGTAAATTCCGATGTTGGATTTGCCTGCGCAGATAAGGGAGTAGTAATAAAGACCAGTAATGGTGGTGCAGATTGGAAACTGTTATCAACAATCACAAAAGAGAATATCAGAGGTATATCCTTTCTTGATGAGATGACCGGTTTTGCCTGCGGTAATCAATATACCATTATAAAAACAGTAGATGGTGGTGAAACATGGCAGGATGTAAGTTATCAAGCTGATATGGTATATGATCTTTATGATATTTATGTCCTTGACCAAAATACGGTCATAGCAACCGGCTACAGCGGGATTATTCTGAAAACCACAGATGGTGGTGTATCCTGGGAAATGATTGGAGTTCCCAATGACGCAGAAAATAGTGATCTCAATGATATCACTTTTCTGGATGATAACACAACTGGTTTCGCTGTAGGTTCAAGTGGAACTATTTTGAAAACAACTAATTCAGGTGATAACTGGAGTTTAATTACTTCTCCGGTCAGTGAGTATTTTTACAAATGTTATTTTATTGATAATTCAACAGGCTGGATCGTTGGTTCAGATAATTCTGCGCTCAAAACAACTGATGGTGGTGAAAGCTGGACTTCCTATTCCGGAGACTCTTATTATGCTTACAAAGATGTCTATTTTACAGATAGCAATACTGGTTATATTCTCAAAGAAAATGGCATAATGAAAACAACTGATGGTGGTCAAAACTGGGAAAGCCTGGTATCAGACTATACTTATAACTTAAATGGATTCATCGTTTCTGATTTTGACAATGTTTTTGCTTATACCTGGGGTGGTCATTTATTAAATACTACTGATGAATGGACAACCTATCAATCGACCAATTCCTATACAGCAAAAATAATTGAAGACGTTGGTTTTATCGATCCTTATATCGGATTTACTGTTGATCGTGGCGGGAAAATAATGCAAACCAATGATGGTGGTGATACCTGGGAAATTAGTTATGAAGCCAGCAAAGGTCTTTATGATTTTGGAGTTGTTTCTTCTGGTAAAGTTCTGGCAGTAGGTGCAAGTGGAACAATAGTCAGCTCTCAGGATAATGGTGCAACCTGGTCTGAGATCCGTCTTGATGATGATGTCCTTAGATATGAGACATTTCTTGGAATGGATGTTGTCACAAGCAGTATTTATTTTGCTGTAGGAACTGATGGATCGATCATCAAAACTACAGATGGTGGTCAAAGCTGGATTGAACAAACTTCCAATTATACAGAATCACTCAATGATGTCACTTTCCTTGATCAGGATAATGGCTTTGTTGTTGGTGGAAATTATGAAGGTGGAAAAATGCTGCAAACAACTGATGGGGGTAGTAACTGGAGTAGTGTAACAACACCAGTGGATCAGGAACTCGAAGCCATTACTTTTATTAATAATAGCAAAGGATTTGCAGTTGGTTCAGAGGCCACATTAATAAAGACTACAGACGGTGGTACTACCTGGGAATCGATCTCAATACCAGCAGAAGGCTACTCAACCGGCTTTCATGATATTCAATTTATAGATGAAAACAATGGAATCATCGTTGGAGCAGAAGGCCTGGTCTATTATACAAATGATGGAGGCGAGACCTGGACTTTTGATGAATCCTTTATCAGTGATGCCTGGTTGAATGCAATCTATTTTCTGAATAAAGATTATGGGTTTGCAGTTGGTATGTATGGCAGTGTCTTCAAATATCAAAAGGGCACAGTTGGCATTGAAAGTAAGAAGCAGATTGCGGAATTACCTGATAATTATCAACTTTACCAGAATTATCCCAATCCTTTTAATCCCACTACAACTATAATGTATGATTTGCCACAGGAAAGTATTGTCAAATTAACAATCTACGATCTTACCGGTAGAGTTGTAGATGTTCTTGTATCAGAAATACAATCGGCTGGCAGACATACAGCAATTTGGGAAGCTGCCAATAAACCGTCCGGAATGTACCTATTTCATTTGCGAGCTGGCAACCATTCGTCAGTAAAGAAAATGATGTTATTGAAATAAAATCGCCCCAAACCCCTGATGTGCGATAAACCTGACCTCCTGAAGAATGATCTTCAGGAGGTTAGTGTTTTTTCTATTAATGGTT